>CAZBOC010000019.1:0-17889 GCA_964493225.1 uncultured Caulobacterales bacterium
GTCAGGGTTCCGCCCGCCGCCCGCGTGCGCGCCCGCCCCCCATTTTTCGACCGCCCCCCCTATTCCCCCCCGGGCGCCGACGGCCGGGTGGCCGAATATCGCGTTCTCCACCTCGGCCGGATAGATGTTTTCACCGCCGGATATGATCATGTCGTTCACGCGATCCTGAACGTAGACATATCCCTTCTCGTCGAGATAGCCCGCGTCGCCCGTTCTGAGCCATCCGTCGTCGGACAAGGTCTTCGCCGTCGCTTCGGGGAGATTCCAGTAGCCTGACATGTTCATTTCCGAGCGCACGGCGATCTCCCCGATTTCGCCGGCCGGAAGTGAGCGGCCCGCCTCGTCCAGGATGGCGATTTCTACGCCCGCCAGAGGTTTCCCCGCCGAGCGCATGCGTTCGTTGCCTTTCGGATCGTGGTCTTCGGGCGGAAGCGCGACAATCGTCCCGCTTGTCTCCGTCATGCCGTACATCTGGACAAAGCCGCATTTGAAGACGTCCATGCAGGTTTTCAGCAGCTCCAGCGGAATGGGCGACGCGCCGTACAGCATGAATTTCAGCGGCGAGAAATCAATCTCGCGCGCGCGAGGCTGGTCGACCACGATCTGCATCGCCGCCGGTACGAGAAACAGCTTTGAAATTCGATGCGCGTCGATGAAGTCAAGGACCTGCGAGGGATCGAACTCGCGCATGACGACGCCGGTCGCGCCGTAGGAAAGTCCCGTCAGCCCCCAGGCCGTGCCGCCAATGTGAAAACAGGGCATGGCGACGAGGCTGACGTCCTCCGCGCGCCATTGATTCCATTCCGGATTCTCATATCGCCGCGCGCGCATGAAGGAGGCGAGCAAAGCGCGATTGGAAAGTACGGCTCCCTTGGGGCGACCCGTCGTGCCCGAGGTGTAGAGCTGCACCGCGTCATCGGTGTTGGCCACGCGCGCGCACGGATCGTCGTCTGCGAACCCGTCCCGCCACGAGGCGTAGTCGGCGAGCCCGGCGTCGTTGGTCTCCATACAGATAATATTCTTGAGCGCCGGCGCCTCGGGCCGCAGCTTACGCGCAAGCTGCGCGAATTCGGGACCCGCGAAGAGCAGGACCGCCTCTGCGTCATTCAGAATGTAGGCGATTTCGGGCCCGGCGAGGCGCCAGTTCACGGGGCACATGACCGCGCCGGCCTTGGAGGCGGCGATAAGCAACTCGAAATAATGGTGGGAGTTCTTCCCAAGATAGGCGATCCGCTGGCCGGATCGCACGCCTTCCGCCAATAGTCCGTTCGCCGCCCGGTTCGCGTTCCGGTCAAATTCGCGAAAGGTGACGCTATCGCCCTCGAATTTGAAAGCGGTCTTATCGGGCTTCGCCCTGGCCTGCGCCCTTGCGAAATCGGCGATGGTGACCGGATCGGCGTCAGCCGACATGGCGAATGCGCTCCCTTCGAAATGGTCCGACCGGCTGGAAAAAGTCGGAGGTGCTTTGTTTTTCTTCGACGGTATCATCATGGCGCAGCGTTTAGGAAGCTCTTATGGCTCTGATTTCCGATAGCCTTGTGGATGAAACCGAGGCGGGCCTTCGGCTTGTCGGGGCCCGCTCGCGCGAGACCGGCGAGACCGTTTTCCCGGCGCCCGAAGGTCGCGAGGCCGAACTTTTCGAGCGCGTGCGCCTGAAACCCGAGGGAAGGCTCTGGTCGTTCACCGTGCAGCGGTTTCCGCCAAAAAACCCGCCCTTTCTCGGTGTGACGGATCCGGCCGAATTCGAACCCTTCGCGGTCGGCTATGTCGAGCTGGAGGATGAAGTCATCGTCGAGACGCGGATCGTCGTCGATGATTTCGAACGCCTGAAGTTAGGCATGCCGATGGCGTTGACGACCACGCAATTCCCGCGCGGCGACGGCGGGGGGGTGATCCGCACGTTCGCGTTCACCCCCGCTTGAGGAGTAACTCGATGAGCGACGTTTACGTGATCGGCGCCGGTATCCATCCCTTCGGCCGCCATGACGCTTCCGGGCTGGACCAGGGCGTCGACGCTGCGCGCCGGGCGCTCGGTGACGCTGACCTTCAATGGCGCGACATGCAATTCGCCTTTGGCGGCTCCTCCGCGGCGGGCGCGGCGGATGCGATGCTGCCGCGTCTTGGGCTAACCGGGGCGCAGTTCATCAACGTCGCGAACGGCTGCGCGACGGGCGGCTCGGCGCTTTTGTCCGGGTACTGGGCGATTAAGTCGGGCGAATTCGATCTCGGCCTCGTCGTCGGTTTCGACAAACATCCCCGCGGAGCCTTCAACGCTATGCCGCGGGAGCTTGGATTGCCGGACTGGTACGGCGAGACCGGCATGATGTTGACGACGCAGTTTTTCGCGATGAAAATCCGCCGCTATATGGATCAGTTCGGTCTTTCGGCGCGCACCCTCGCGCTGGTCGCGGAGAAGGCGTTCGAGAACGGTGCGAAGGCGCCCCACGCCTGGCGGCGCGAGCCGATCGCCGCCGACGCGATCGCCACCTCGCAGATGATTAACGATCCGCTGACGAAGTTCATGTTCTGCTCACCGGCGGAAGGCGGCGTCGCGCTCGTCGTCGCGAGTGAAAAGAAAGCGCGCGAAATCGGTCGCGCCCAGGCCAGGATCCTCGGAGCAGCGGTCCGGACGAGGCCTGAAGGTTCGTTCGAGGTTTTCTCGCCGTCCCTGTCGGTCAATCGGGGCGTCTCGCCGACCGTTCTCGCTTCGCGGGCGGCGTTCGAGATGGCCGGCGTAGGTCCGGCGGACATCGACGTGGCGCAACTTCAGGATACGGAATCAGGCGCGGAGGTCATGCACATGGCCGAGAATGGTTTTTGCGCCGACGGCGAGCAGGAAGCGATGATCCGGGACGGCGACACGCGCATCGGCGGGAAGCTCCCGGTCAATACCGACGGCGGCTGCCTCGCCTGCGGCGAACCGATCGGCGCGTCTGGCCTGCGACAGATTTACGAGAATGTGATTCAGTTGCGCGGGGCCGCCGGCGAGCGCCAGGTCGCAGGGGCCGAGGTCGCTTACAGCCAGGTTTACGGCGCGCCGGGAATCTCGGCGGTCTGCATCCTCGGGCGCGCCTGACAGTGGCGACCGTCCGTCAGCGCGCGCTCGCGGCCCGGATTCGCACCGGTATCGCGCTCATGATCGGTATGCCCGTGATCGCGTCAAATTCCTGATCGGCCGAGCAAAGCCGGCCGGTGTTCCCGCCGGCGCCCAGCGGATCGTCAGGCTCGTCCGGCGCCGTGCCCCAGGCGTGGGGCACGGAAAGACAGCCGGGCCGCACGTCGGGCGCCGACCGCGCGACGCATTTTATGCTCGCGACTTCCGATTCGATCTCGATGACCTCTCCGTCGGTCACGCCGTAGGCCGCGAGATCGGCGGGATTTATGAAGGCGGGATGGTGCGGCGTGCGTTTCCTGAGACCCGGCTCCTCGTG
The DNA here is from genome assembly GCA_964493225.1 of uncultured Caulobacterales bacterium. GTDB lineage: Bacteria > Pseudomonadota > Alphaproteobacteria > Caulobacterales > Parvularculaceae > JAJFFW01. The sequence continues at coordinate 3,432 of CAZBOC010000019.1, forward strand.
CCAGTTCGAATTGTGGATGTCGTTGAGGCGCCGGCTGATGACGCGCATAGGGTAGCGACCGCCATCGGCCGGGCGTTCGCCAAGACGCTCTTCAGCATACCGATCGAGGTCGGGCAGGACGCGCGGCGAATCGATGACGAGCTTCGCCGCCCAGCCCTCCGGCTTCGCCTTGACGGTCAGCCCCGGCCGGTTGAGGATTTTTCCCCGGTGGATTTCCGCGTCGGCGAAAGCCTGCGGCACGGGAACGGGCGCGCCGGCGAGCGCTGCGCTCCATGCGCCGATCGCGTCGATTTCGTCTCCCGGCGCAATGACCGTCCGATCACGATCCATCGTCTCCGGATCATTGATCAAGGACCAGGACTTGACCCGGAGCGGCGCTGAGAGCCGGGCCGCCATGGCGGCGAAGAACTCGAATTCCTCGCAGAGATCCGAACCAGGCGGGACGTCCATGATCGGGTTGCTGACCTGGCCGTAGGTTTCCTCAAATCCCCAGCCGGCCCCGAAGCCGCCGAACATCTCCGTCGGCGCCGTCAGGCCGTGGATTTCGTAATGCAGCTTCGGCGCGATCACATAGTGCGCGTGCTCGGCTGTCTTCGTCATGCGTGGATCAAGGCAGACGAGAAGCTCGAGCGCCTTCATCGCGGCGAGCGTCTTCTTCTGGTCCGGCCAGGCGAGGACGGGATTGCCGCCGAGCACGATCAGCGCCCGGACCTGGCCGTCGCCCGGCGCGAGGATCTCTTCCGCCAGCGCCGCCGTCGGCATGCCGAGGATCGTCTCTTCAAGACCGCGGGTGCGCAGCTTCTTGCCGAAGCCGAAGGCGGGCGCCGCGCCGCTTGCGGCCGCGATCGGCGGGGCCGGCCGAATGAAGAATCCCTCGTTGCGGATCGTCTCGCCTTCACGCCGCCAGTGGCCCATGATCGAGGTTAGGGCGACGGTCATAAATTCGACAATGTTTCCGTAGCCTGACATATTGGGTCCGGTGCCCGCGCTGATATGGCCCTTCCGCCAGCGCCCGTACATGCGGGCCGCCTTCACGATCTCTTCAGCGGCGACGCCGGCGCGTCCGGCGACGCTGGCCGGATCAAATGGCGCGAGCGCGCGTTTGAAGGCGTCGAAGCCTTCGACTTCCGCTTCGACGAAGGCGCGGTCATGGGCGCCGTCCGCAATGATCTGCCGCCCTATCGCGGCGAGCACCGCCGCGTCCTCGCCCGGGCGAACCTGAAGATGGAGGTCGGCCTTTTCCGCAACATCGGTCCGGCGCGGGTCGACCACGATCAGCTGCATACCGCGCTTTTTCGCCTCGTGGAGCCGACGGGCCGGATTGGCGCCGAGCCCGCCATTTTGCGAGATGACCGGATTCGTGCCGACGAGCATGAGACCGTCCCATTCGTCGACGCGATAGGGGCCGGCAAGCCAGGCGCCGTGTTCGGCGCGCGCAACGCCCTTGCCCGGCTGGTCAATGGTCACGGAGGTAAAATACATCCGGCTGCCGATCGCCTCAAGGAAAGCGTTCGCAAAGGCGTGCGATGCGAGATTGTTGTAGCCGAAGGTGCCGACATAGAGCGCGACGGCGTCAGGTCCGTGTTTGTCGACGACGGCCTGGATCCGGTCGGCCGTCTCGATTGCGGCCTCGCGCCAGCTGATCGGCGCGAAGGCTCCGTCAGACTGGCGCTTCTGCGAGCGAACGAGCCGGGAAGGCAGCGAATGATACGCGGCGAGGCGGCGGCCCTTCAGGCAGGAATACCCGTGGAAAGCGGGATTGTTCTTGTCGCCGTGCGTCGCAATCGGTCGACCGTCCCTGAAGTTCACGATCAGGCCGCAATGGGCGTGGCAGGCGCGGCAGATGACATGTCTACTGGTGACATGTCTACTGGCGATTTCGTCATTCGCGCTGTCGTGAACCGCTTCCATGGGCGCTCTCCAATCGCCTGCGTGACGACAAACAGTCTAACATGATTTTTTCTTTAAGACAGCGCGCGGAACGAATTTCGCGCTGCGGCGCCGGGACCCGCGCCCGCTCCGTCAGTCGGCGCGCCAAGTCATTCGGCCGTCGACGCATCGCACATTGCCGGCTCGACCAATCGCTGATCGGTCGAAATCCGTCAGCAGAGAAATCGACGCTTCGTTTTCTCCCGAGACCCGCGCGAGCAGCCGGCGGCCGTTAGGCTCGCGCGCGATCACGGCCCCGAAAGCCGGCTCGCCGTCCGCATCGTAATAGGCCGTGTAGGTCTCAATCTCGGCAGCCCCTTCATAGGCTTCGAGAACGACCGGCGGATCGCCGCGGCGTTCGTCCGCATCGGACTGGACGCCTGGCCTTTCGTCAAGCGGGGCGTTCCGCGGCGCGGACGACAGGATCAGGGCATGATGCTTGGTCATGACGCCGCCCTGACCGTAGAGAAGACCCAGAGCGCCGTCGCCAGCGCGCAGACGCCGCGTCATGGCGCAGGCGGCGTGCCCCATGTAGTTGTTCAGTGGTCCGCCGAAAAAGGTGAGCCCCCCCGTGACCGAGGGCGCGATGCGATCGCTGAGGCCGGCGTCGCGCAAGGTTTCCAAGGCGAGTTTCGGCACCACGGGAAAACAACTATAGATCTCGGCGAGGTCGAACGCCGCGGCGCCGCCCGCGATGCGCGACGCCGCCTCCAGGACGGCGTCCATGGCCGGGCAGCGGTCGTAGCGCTGGCGAAGCAGAAAATCGTCCGGCTCCTGCGCGCTGGCCCCGCCTTGGAAAAAGACGAGCCTGTCTTCCGCCACGCCCCTTGCGCGCGCGAAGGCGAGGCTTGCGACGATCACGGCGGCGGCCTGGTTGACGCTGTCATTGGCGACCATGAGTTTGGGGTAGGGGAACGCGACCATGCGATTGTGCGCCGACATCGTCGCGATGTCTTTCGCCGCATAAGCCTTGCGGCTCCACGCGAAAGGGTTGTCGGCGCTTTGCGCGGCATACGCCGCCCAGATCTCCGCCGCCCGGCGGACCGCTTCCGTCGGCGTCAACCCGAGGGCGCCCGTCAGAGCATTCTCGAAAAAGGGATAGATCTGCGCGGGCGATTGAACGCCGAGCTTCAGCGCCTGCGGGCGCACGCCTAGCGTCGTGTCCTCGATATCGTCCCAGGCTTCCTCCTTCGTCGCCCGAGGCGTCCAGTCAAGGCGCGTTTTCGTGCGCCGCGCTTTGCGGAAGGCGTTCTGCGCCTCGCCGCCGACGACGGCGATCGACTGCGCCTCGCCGGACTGGATCGCCAGCGCGGCCTCGTGGAGCAGCCTCACCGGCTTTTCGCCGCCCATGCCCGCCTTGGTCTTCCGTGCAGGATCGATCTGCATCCTCTCGCAGAGCAGCTTCGCCGGGTCCTTGTAGAGCCAGGAGACAACGCCGATCACGCAGACGCGGTCGAGCGCGGCGAGGACGCTGGCGCCCGCGTCTTCCTCGGCCGCCGCGAGGGCTTGCGCCATCAGGTCGACCGGCTCCAGCGCGTCGGCCAGATCATCGGTCTTCAGACTGGTTTCTCCAATCGCCAGAATGACGGGCGTCGTCTCAGGGCTCGGCGATTTGGCGGTCATGGCTAACGGCTCTTTTGCAACGCACAAGATCTTCTGGCGGCGGGCCGGCGTCGAAGAAGAAGGCTGCCTTGAGGAAGGCGCTCCCTAGCGTCTGTGCTAGTTTGCCATCCGGCGGATCACCTGCAAGGCTCGATCACTGGATTTCTATGTCAAGGCGGACCGCAGTTGCACTAGCAGAAGTGATGGCTGGCGGGAAAACTTCGTATTAGGATCACCGGCGGCGCTAGGCGCCGCGAGACGAGGGAGAGTTTTATGGTCTGGTGCGCCGCGCCCGCATCCGGCCCGCTCGCGGGCGTGAAAGTCATTGACGTCTCGACGGTCGTGTTCGGCCCCTTTGCGACCCAGATCTTCGGCGACCTCGGGGCCGACGTCATCAAGGTCGAATACGGCAGGGGCGACATTATCCGCCATGCCGGAAGATCGCCGGCCGAGGGGCTCGGTCCCATCTATCTCAACATCAACCGCAACAAGCGCAGCCTGAAACTCGACCTATCGCGCCCCGTGGCCAAGGACGCCCTCCGGAGGCTCGTGCGGGAGGCGGACGTCTTCTTTCACAATGTGCGCGCCGCCGGGATGGCGCGGCTTGGATTCGCCTATGAAGACGTCAAGGCGATCAACGAGGCGATCGTCTACGTGCATTGCTGCGGTTATGGATCGGGCGGCGCGTATGAGGGCCGTCAAGCCTATGACGATCTCGTGCAGGCCGCGAGCGGTGCTGCGAGCCTCCTTGCGATGACCGACGGCGGGCCGCCGCGCTATCTGCCGACGCTGATCATGGATAAATCGGCGGCTCTCTATTCGGCCTACGCGACGATCGCCGCGCTCTTTCACCGCGAACGCAGCGGCGAGGGTCAATTCGTCGAGGTCCCGATGCTGGAGAGCGCAACGCACCTCAACATGATTGAAAACCTTTACGGACTGACTTTCGATCCGCCCACAGGGCGCGCGGCCTATACGCGCTCGATCAACCCGCGCCGTCGGCCCTACAGGACGAAAGACGGTTACATCGCGATCCTTCCTTATAGAGATGAGGAATGGGAGGTGTTTTTCCGTCTGGGCGGGCGAAAGGGCGTCTTCGAAGACGAGCGTTTCCGGACCTACGAAAAGCGTACGGAGCATATTGGAGAGCTTTACGCGATCATTGAGGAGGTGGCCCTGACGAAGACGACCACGGAGTGGCTCGACGTGCTCGAACGGGAGAACATCCCCGTCATGCGCTATAATCCGCTTGAGAGCGTTATCGAGGATCCGCATTTGAAGTCAGTCGATTTCTTTCAAATGCGCGAGCATCCGCAGGCCGGGCGCTATCGTTCCATCCGACACCCTGTCGCCTTCAGCGAAACTCCCGCCAAGATGCGCATCGACGCGCGTCCCTTCGGCGCCGACACCGCGGAGATACTGGCCGATCTCGGATTTGACCAAGACGAAATCGCGGAGATCACTTCTGAGGACTGATACGGCCGCCCGCCGCCTGCGCTCACATGAGGTAGCCGCCGTCGACAGGCAGATCCGCGCCGGTCGTGTATCCCGCCTCGTCCGAGGCGAGAAAGACAATCGCGTCTGCGGCCTCTTCAGGCCGACCGAGGCGCTGCATGGGATGGACCGATGCAAATCCTTCGATCACCGCCTCGCGCGTCGCACCCTGGGCGACGCCCGCGGCCACATAGCCTTCCACCATTTCCGTGTGGATCGCGCCGGGCAGAATGCAATTGACGCGAACGTCGTATCCCTTCTCGGCGCAGTGGGCCGCGACCGATTTCGACAACATCCGGACGCCGCCTTTCGACGCGCAATAGGCGGCGAATAGCGCGCCGCCCTTGACGCCAAGGGTGGAGCCCAGGTTCACGATTGCGGCTCCCTTCTGGTTTTTGATCGCGGCGAGGCCGTACTTGCAGCCGAAAAATACGCCATCGAGATTGACGGCGATGGTGCGCCTGAAACTTTCATGGTCGAGGTCTTCAATACTGGCCGGAACGCTGACGCCGGCGGAATTCACGATCGTCGTCAGCGGTCCTTGCGCCGCCTCGGCCCTTTCCATCGCCCGCCGCCACGACGCCTCGTCGGCGACGTCGAGTTCCACAAAGGCCGCGGCGTCGCCGAGGGCGGCGGCGTGCGCCGCACCCCTCTCGACATTGACATCGGCGAGGACGACGCGCGCTCCCTCTTCCACGAAACGCTTCGCCGCCGCCGCGCCGATGCCGCTGGCGCCTCCGGTGATCAGCGCTGTTTTTCCCGTCAATCGATTTCCGGCCATTTCAATTTCTCCCGAATACGACGCTGCAAGCGCCCGCTTTCCGCTGCGTCTTGGCGCCGACGCCGCGCCCGCATTGCTCCGCTTTGTCGCGGCCTCAAAAAACAATCAATCTTGCTTGTTTTTCTGGATTGTCTTACGCTCCGCCGAAAAATCAAGGCGAAAAGACGGTTGAGCCCTGTGCGGGCCGGCGAATTGCGAGGGATTGAAAATGGCGGACGGCGAGAATGATCGATCACTCGGACGCGGCTCGCGTTGCCCGGGCATGAGCTATACGGATCTTCTTGATCTCGATACACGGCCTGTTCCGGATTTTCTGCGCGAGGAATCCCAGCGCGAAATGAGCACTGAGCCGTTGTCGACGGAGCGCTACACCTCGGCGGAATTCGCACAGCTTGAAAACGAGAAAATGTGGCCGAACGTCTGGCAGTTTGCGGCTCGCGAAGAGGAATTGCCCGACGCCGGCGACACGGTGGTTTACGAAAACGCCGGCCGCTCCATACTGCTCGTCCGCCAGACCGACGGCGACGTTCGCGCTTTCTACAATGTCTGTCTGCACCGCGGACGCAAGCTCCGGACGAAATCCGGCTTTGCGAAAGACCTGAAATGCCCTTTCCACGGTTTTACCTGGAATTGCGACGGGAGCCTGAAAGAGACGCCTTGTCCCTGGGATTTTCAACATCTCGAGAAGGAGAATATGTCCCTGCCGGAACTCCGCGTCGACCGCTGGCAGGGTTTCGTCATGGTGTCGGAAAACCGGAATATCGCGCCCTTCGTGGAATGGGCGGGTTCGGCGACAGCGCATTACGAGCGCTGGCGTCTTGACGAATGCTATACGGCGGCGTGGATCGGCCGCGTCATTCCCGCAAACTGGAAAGTGACTGCGGAGGCTTTCATGGAGGCCTACCACTCGATCGTCACCCATCCCCAGATCCTCGGTTTCACCGGCGACGCCAATACGCGATATGATCTTTACGGGGACCATGTGAACCGTGCGATCACGCCTTCCGCCGTGCTGTCCCCGCACATCGCCGACGATCATGACCAGCACCATGTCCTTGCAAGCCTGCAGGCGTTTGCGACCCAGGGCGATGAAGGCGGCGCGCGCCGCAAGCCCGGATCGCGATTCAGCGAGACCGACGACGGCGCCGCCGACCCGACGGATCCCGTCATGGCGCGAAAGGTGACGGCCGAAGCAAACCGGCGGATGTTCGGCCAGATGTCCGGACGCGATCTTTCGGAAGTCTCCGACACGGAGGTCACTGACAATTTCACCTACAATATTTTTCCGAACTTCTCGCCCTGGGGCGGCTTCATACCGAACATCGTCTATCGCTGGCGCCCCTTCCGCGATCAGGATCACTGCCTGATGGAGGTGCGGATCCTCATGCGCGCGAAGCCGGGAGAACACAGGCCGAAGCCCGAAATGCATCTCATCGGGGAAGACGAACCGTTCGCGGCCGCCGCACACATCATCGGCGCGGGGCTCGCCTCCGTTTTCGATCAGGACATGGCCAATCTCCCCTACGTTCAGGAGGGTCTTAAAGCCTCGGCGAACAAGCAGGTTCAACTCGGACAATACCAGGAAAGCCGAATTCGCCATTTCCATGAGACGCTGGACAAGTATCTCGCGTCATAATCGGTCAAATTACGGAAGAAAGTGGGAAGGCCGCAGATGAGTTCGATCGAGCCGGTAAAGGTCCCGAAGTGGGGACTTTCCATGGAAGAAGGCGCCATTATCGAATGGCGCGTGGCCGAAGGGGACAGCGTCGCCGAGGGGGATGAACTCGTGGACATCGAGACGACGAAGATCACCAATGTCTGCGAGGCCCACAAGGCCGGCGTGATCAGGCGCATCGTCGCCCAGCCCGGGCAGACCCTGCCGGTCGGCGCCTTGATCGCCGTCATGGCCGACGAGGAGGTTCCCGAAGGGGATATAGACGCGTTTGTTCGTCAGTTTAAAGAACAGTTTGACGCCGAGGAGGCCGCCGGAGAGACGGGCCTCAGGATCGAACTGACGGATGTCGGCGGCGGACGCAAGCTGCGCGTCGGGGTGGCCGGGGAAGCGCAAGACGCAGCGCCCTTCGTCCTGCTTCACGGCTTGGGCGGCGATCTCGAGAACTGGTCCCTCGTTCAGGAAGCGCTGGCCGCTTCCCGTCCCGCCTATGCAATCGAATTGCCCGGACACGGACAGTCCACCAAGGATGTAAGGCGCGGCGGTCTGGACGACCTCGCCGCGGACGTCATCGCCGCGGCGGACGAGATTGGGCTCGCTCGCTTTCTCATCGCGGGCCACTCGCTCGGCGGCGCGGTCGCCGCGCGCATCGCCCTTCAGTATGGGGATAGAATCGCTGGTCTCGGTCTTGTCGCGCCGGCGGCCGCTCCGGGCGGTTCTCTTTCCACGGATTACATTGAGGGTTTCATCGCGGCCAGACGCGCGCGGGACCTGCGCGCGAGCGTGGAGATGCTGTTCGACGATCCGGCCATGGCGACGCGCGACATGCTCGACGGCCTCGTCAAAGCCAAGCGCCTCGACGGGGCGGAGGCGGCGCTGACGCGGCTGAAGGAAAATCTTTACGGCGGCGATCCTGAATTTGTCCGGCTCGCAGGCTCTTTGCGCGAGATCTCGGCCCCGGTCGCGCTGATCGCGGCGAAAGGCGACCGGATCGTCGGCGCGCCCGACCCCGCCCAGTTCCCCGAGGGCGCCGATATCCGCTGGCTCGAAGGTGCGAGCCACATGCCCCACCTCGAAGCTGCGGACGCGGTCGGCGAAGCGCTCCTCGACCTTGCCGCAAGGAGCGAGGCGAGTTGAAACCCATTTCGCCGCTGCAAGCGGGGGCGTCCTTCGCCCGCGCCAACCGTCGGGATCGGCTTTCATCCGGCTTCGTTCAATCACGTGGATCGCCGGCCGACAGACGCTCGTTCAACTGCGGCGCAGGCTCTGCACCGCGTCGAAGATGAACTTGCGCAGGGCTACCCGGCGCTCTTTCGTTGCGAGCATCCTGTCGTTCAACCTTAGTCCGGCGAGAAGCACGACCACGACGTCGCGCGCGAGGCGCAGATCGTCCGGGGGCGTATCCCTCCACTCCGGAAAGATGTTCGGCAGCAGCGTCTGGAGCAACTCGTCATATCTCTTCGCCTTGCGGTCGAAGATTTTGCGCAGGGCGCCGTCCGTCCGCGAGGCGACGTTGAGTTCGAAATAGGCGTCCGAGAGCGGCGTCTTCATCAGATTCCAGTAGACCTCGAGCGCCTTGCCCTCGACCGCGCGCTCCTCGTAACCGAGTTTCTTCACCTGATGATAAAAGGCCTGAAGCCTTTTTAGATCGATATGGTCGATGACGCTTGCGACGAGGTCGGCCTTGGTCGCATAGTGGTGGAGCATTGCTCCGCGCGAGACCTTGGCGGTCTCCGCAACAAGCTGCGTCGAGGTTTTGGCGTAGCCGAATTTGGCGAGGCATTCGACTGCGGCTTCGAGAATCATCTCTCGGGTCTGCGCGCTCTTGCGTTCGCGCCAGCCGCCGTCCCCCTCCGAAATCTCGTTGGGGTTCAGTTCCGTCAGCGTCGTCTCAAGGTCGGCGAGCACTCCAGCGAATTCGTCCACCCTTTCCATCTTTCCTCGCCAATCCTCGTCTTCAGGGCTCCGGGAGTTCTCCACCGGCTCGCATTTCGCGGCAAGCGCGACCCCGGCTCGTACAGTGTTGAATGATGCAATGCAAAATCGCGACTACAGGAGTCAATGGTCCGCGCCTGAATGAAACAGTCATATCTGATTGTTTTCAACGCCCTGCTACATTAGGCTGGTATCCGAATTGATGACGAAACGCATCGGCTGGAGGATACGTGATGGATCTCGGACTGAAAGACAGGCGCGTTCTCATTGCGGGCGCGAGCCGCGGCATCGGGCTCGCCGCGGCGAAGGCGTTCGCGGCCGAAGGCTGCGCGCTCGCCATTTGCGCGCGCGGCGGGGAAGGCGTCGAGGCGGCCGTTGAGGAGATTGGCGCAGGCGGCGCAAAAGTCGTCGGCGAGGCCGTCGACATGACCGATGCGCACGCCTATCGCGCCTGGGTGGACAAGGCGGCGAGCGATCTCGGCGGGTGCGACATCTTCGTGCCGATGGCGTCGGCGGGCGGAGGCCCGGCCAGCGAAGAAACCTGGAAGGCCGCCTTCGACCTCGACCTCATGTCGGTTTTTCGCGGCGTCGAGGCCGCAGCGCCCCATCTTGAAAAATCGGACGCCGGGGCTGTCGTCGCGGTGTCCACGACCGCTGCGCTGGAGGATTTCGCAGGGCCCCAAGCCTACAACGCCATGAAGGCCGCCGTGATAAACTACGTGTCCGCCATGTCACAGGCGCTCGCGCCGATGGGCGTGCGCGTCAACACGGTCTCGCCCGGGCCGGTCTATATCGAGGGCGGCGCTTGGAATTGGGTCAAGGACAATATTCCGGACTTTTACAACGCCACGCTTGCGGCGATGCCGATGGGGCGATTCGGAAACGCCGACGAGGTCGCCAATGCGATCGTTTTCGCCGCATCGTCAGCGGTCCCTTACATGACAGGGGCCAACATCGTCGTTGACGGCGGTTTCACAAAGCGCGTTCAATACTGACTTTCCGAGGGCTGAGCTATGGGCGAGGAGATCAGGAAGCGCATCAACGCCGTCTTTGTCGTCGGCGGCGACTGGCATGATTTCGATTTCGCGCGGCTGGAAATCCTGAAGCTGCTTGCTGAGGATGAGCGTATCCGCACGCGCGTCTTCGAAGACTACGACAGCGCCCGCCCCGCCCTCGCCGAGGCCGATTTTCTCATCTCCTACACATGCAACGTGGCTGGGTCGCTCGACACGCAAGAGGCGCTCAAGGCTTTTGTCGAGGGCGGCAAGCGCTGGTACGCCTTGCACGGAACAAACTCGATCCTGCGATTTCTCTCTCCTGAAGGGGCAGGCTACGGTGAATTGCTCGTCAAGGCGCCGCGCTGGGCCCCGCTGATGATGGAGACGCTCGGCAGCCAGTTCGTCGCCCATCCGCCGATCGCGCCATACCGGGTCGAGATTGCGCAACCGAGCCATCCGATGGTCCAAGGCGTCGAGCCGTTTGAGACGACGGACGAGCTGTATCTTTTGGAAACTCATGGCGAACTCGACGTCATGCTCTATTGCGAGTTCGCGGGCGAGGCGACGGGATTTTTTGAAAAGGACTGGGAAAAGGCGAGTCACCCTGTGTTTTACGAAAAACCCCACGGTGACGGAGCTGTCTTGTACCTCACGCTCGGCCACTGCCGCGGCCATTACGACATGCAGGGCGTCGCGGACTATTATCCGGAAATCGAGCGCTGCGCATGGGACCTGCCGGTATTCTATACGCTGCTGCGGCGCGGCATCGACTGGGCCAAGGTCCCGGCTCTCGAGGGGGCGTCCGCCTGAGCGCGCGCCTCGCTGAACCGCCAGTTTCCTTCGCCGCGACACTTTCGTGATCTTGGAAGCCTCGACCGGGGAATGCATGACATGGCCAAGAACGGCGCGCTAAATCGGCGGACGGTGCTTGTCGTCGGCGCATCCGCCGGCATCGGGGAAGCGACAGCGGGGGCGCTCGTCCGGCGGGGCCATCGGGTTTACGGGACCGCCCGCGACGCCCCGCGGATCAAGGTTCCGGGCGCGGAGGCGCTGACGCTCGACATATTTGACGAGTCCTCGATCGACGCCGCCGTCGCCGCGGTCGCCGAGCGCGAGAACCGGCTCGACGCGCTCGTCTACAGCGCTGGTTTCTACCTCGCGGGCGCTGTCGAGGAGACGCCGCTAAAAGATGTGCGCGACCAGTTGCAAGCCTATTTTTTCGGGGCCGTGCGTTGCGCTCTGGCGGCGACTTCGCACATGCGCGCGCAAAATTTCGGGCGCCTGGTTTTCATGAGCTCGACGGCGGGGACGGTCGCCATTCCTTTCCATGCGGCGTATTCGGCCAGCAAGGGCGCGCTTGGGCGTTGGACGGAGGCCTTCGCCTATGAGGTTGAGCCGTTCAATATCGCCGCCTCCTATATCGAGGCAGGACCGGTCACGACGAACGCGCCGAACGCGATGCGTCCGCCCTCCAACCCTTTGGCGATATACGAGGGCCGGCGGGCGAATGCGGAAGAGGGCTTCAAAGCGTCGATCAATTCGGGTCTGCCGCCGTCGCGCATCGCGGACGCCGTTTTGCGCGCGATCGAAAGCGAGCGGCCGCGCGTTCGCTATCGCGTTGGCGGGCCCGGAAAAATGTTTCCCGCGCTTCAGTCGCTGCTCGGCGAACGTCTCTTCCGGAGCCTGATGAAGAAGTCATTCAAAATCTAGGAGCGTCTCAGGACTTTTCGAACTCGATATTGAGCGAGACGACACCGCGCAGGAGAATGCTCGGCAGATACTGCAAATCTTCGTCGTCCGAAACGAGCCGGATGGTCTTCAGCCGTTGGAGAAGTATCGGGAAGGCGGTCTGCAGCTCCTTGCGCGCAAGCTGCGCGCCGAGACATGTATGGACGCCGGCGCCGAAAGCCAGGTGCTCATTCGCGTTCTCACGGTCGATGTCGAATGAATCAGGAGCCGCGAATTTCGCCTCGTCGCGATTGCCCGATCCGTATCGCACCAGAATAAGATCATCCCGCCTGATCGGCACGCCGGCGATTTCCGCATCCGCCGTCGCCACGCGCCACATGTTGTTCGTCGGCGATAGAAACCTCAGCGTCTCCTCGACGAAATTCTCCGTGAGCGCTGGATCGGCCCGCAATCGCGCCAGCTGTTCGGGGTGTTTGAGGAGATAATAAAGACCAGCCGTCAGCGTGTGCGCCGTCGTCTCGTTACCGGCTACGAGAAGCTGCTGAAGGATCGAAAGAAGCTCCTCATAGGTCATTTTCCGGTCGTCGCCTTCCTCCGCGAGGTCGGCATGTACAAGATCGGAGATCACGTCTTCGGTCGGCGCGGCGCGTTTGTGTTCAATCACGTCGACGAAGTATTTCTGAAATTCGACGATTTTGCGCGCCGCCCAGAGGCGGGCATCTTTCGGTGCGACGCCGCTCAGTTGAATGACGAACGCGTTCGACCATGCCTCGAATTGAGCGTAGTGATCCCGAGGAACACCCAGGGCGTCGGCGATGACGAACATGGGAAGCTTGTTTGCAAACTGGCTCTTGAATTCGATCCGCCCTTCGTCGGGGAGGTCGTCGATCAGCTCGTTGACCAGCGCCTCGACATAGGCGTTCATCTGCATCACGCGCTTGTAGGTGAAGGCTTTCATCGCGAGCTTGCGATAACGGGTCTGTTCGGGCGGGTCGGCCGTCAGCATGGTGTCGACGACCGCCCAGCCGTCCTTCTGGATCGCGACTTCGTCAGGGTCTTGTTCATCGACGCTGCCAGAGCGCAATTGCGCTGCGAACTTGTTCGAGAACAGTCTCGGCCGGGCGTTGACGTGCCTTATCAGATCATAGGTCGAAACGTATACGACATTGTTTTTCGGGTCGCGGAAGACCGGCGCCTCGCGGCGCAGCCGAGCGTAATAGGGATGGGGATCCTGCAGGAAGGATGGGTCGAACGTATCCACATCGCCGAGCGGACAGGTTGTCGGATCAGGCCTCGCGCCGGTGTCGGTCTTGGTCGCCATGCGGTCGCCTCCTGGACTAAAGATGTCGCCTCAAAATCCGTCGACGAACATATTGCATTGCAGCAAACCGTTCACGCGTAATGATTATCCTATCGCGCTTTATCCGGCTTGAACCCTAGCAGATCTGATTGTTCATCGCCTAAGCGGATCTGATAAAAAGCAAAGCTGACTTTTTTGCTGCGCTATCCGGATCGTTCATCTAACCTCGCACATGGGCGTTGGAACAGGGAAGTTTGCGTTGGAGATTCCTGCGTCGGAAACGATCTTGAGGCGCGGAGAGAAGGGGCCGGGGCCGCATTTCGGGGCCCGATAACATCCGGGAGCTGTCCGGAGCGGCGGCGGCCGGCGTGAGGGCGCGTGTCAATGCTCCGGCAAGCCGGCGCCCCGGCAAGTCGTCGCCGTGGCCAACCGGCGCCCCGGCAAATCGGCGCGCCGGTCGATCGGCCGCCGAGCGGCAAGAGCGGCGACTGCGCGCCGAAGACTGAGCGCCAGAGAGAGCGGTCTGAAGATTACGGGCCGAAGCAAGAGAAGCCGGAGAGAGAAGCGAAATGCAACTGCAGATGAGCCGGGAAGAATTGGCGCGGGCCTATCGCCGAATGAGCGCAATCCGCCATTTCGAAGAGCGGGTCGAGAAAGAGTTCGCGCTTGGAAATATTCCGGGTTTCGCCCACGTCTATCTCGGCCAGGAGGCGTCGGGCGTCGGCGTCTGCCACGATCTGACGGACGACGACTGGATCGGCTCGACGCATCGCGGCCATGGCCACTGCCTCGCCAAAGGATGCGAGATCAAGGGAATGATGCTCGAGATTATGGGCAAGGCGGACGGTCTCTGCGGCGGCAAGGGCGGGTCCATGCACATCGCGGATTTCGACCGGGGAATGCTCGGCGCCAACGCCATTGTCGGCGGATCGCCCCCGATCGCCGTCGGGGCCGCACTGACGCAGAAGCTTAAGAAAACGGGGGACGTCGCCGTCGCCTTCGGCGGCGACGGCTCGTCCAATCAGGGCACGACCTTAGAGGCGATGGACATGGCCGGG
>CAZBOC010000020.1:0-4314 GCA_964493225.1 uncultured Caulobacterales bacterium
TCATGGGCGATCGCGCGGGCGATCTCTCGTTCCAGATCCTGGGGCCGGTCGACGCGGACGCCCAAGCCGCCGCAACTGACGGCGAAGTCGGCGAAACCGGGGTTCGTCAGATCCGTCTGCCAGACGGCCCATTCGCCGGAGCGCTGTTCCTTTGAGATCTTGCCGAGTTCGCAATTGTTCATGAGGATATGGGTGATGTCCATATTGTAGTGGACGGCCGTCGTGAACTCCATCGCATACTGACCAAATCCGCCGTCGCCGGAGACCGAGACGACCTTGCGGCCGCGATATTCCGCGAAGTCCTGCGTCGCGGCCCAGGCGCCCATGGCGGCGGGGAAGCCGAAGCCGATGGAGCCGAGATAGCCCGACATCAGGATCCGTTGCCCGCAGGGCTCGAAATAGCGCCCGAAGGAATAAGTGTTGTTGCCGACGTCGACGGGCATGACCGCGTCCGCCGGGACGACGTTCGTCATCGCCGCGAAGAGCGAGGCGGCGGAGACGCCGCGCCCGCGATCATCGCCGAGGCGGCTTTCCTTCTCGCGCCGCCAGATGCCCCAGCGCTCGGCGATCTCGCCGCGATGGTCGACGGCCTTCGGCGACCGCAGGCGCTCGCGCAGCATCGGCAGCGCGACGGACAACTCGCCCCAGACGGGGACGGCGACCGGGTGGCCCTTGCCGAGATGCATCCGGTCGAAATCGATCTGGACGATGGGTTTCGACGGTTCGATCCCGGTGTGGTGGGAGAAAGAGGCCCCAAGCGCGATGATGAGGTCGCACTCGTTCATGAACCAGGAGGCGATGGGCGTGCCCGACCGTCCGAGGACGCCGGCGGCGAGCGGGTGCGTGTCGGAGATGAGGCCCTTGCCCTTGAAGGTCGTCGCGACCGGCGCGCGCAGATGCTCGGCGAGGGCGGTAACGGCGTCCATGGCGTCCCGGGCGCCGTAGCCGACGATGATCATCGGTCGGCGGGCGCCGGCGATCGCCGCAGCGGCGTCGTCCAAGGCGTCCGGGGCCGGGGCGACCTGCACGCTCGCCATGCGGCCTTTCGGCGAGCCGGGATTCGCGTCCGACTTCTTGATGGTCTGGACATCATCCGGGAAAACGAGATGGGCGACGTCGCGCTCGACGAGGGCCGTCTTCATCGCAAGGCCCGCCAGCTCGCCGGGATTGGAATCCGGCAGCGCCATGTGGCTGAAGGCGGCGACGGGCTTGAACGCGGCGAGGAGGTCGATGTCCTGGAAGGCGAAAGGCGAGAACACCTGCGTCTGGACCTGGCCCGTCAGGGCGAGAACCGGCGCGCGGTCGACCTTCGCGTCCCAGAGCCCGGTCATCAGGTTCGTCGCGCCGGGCCCGGCGATGGAGAAACACGCCGCCGGCCGGCCCGTCAGCTTCGCATAGCCGGAGCACGCAAAGGATGCAGCGCCTTCATGGCGGATGCCGATATAGGAAATGTCGCCGGCCGCCTCGCGCTTGCGGAAGGCTTCCGCGAGGCCGAGATTGGAATGGCCCACCATGCCGAAGACGCGCTTCAGGCCCCAGTTGACCATGGTCGCGACCATGACGTCGGAGACGTCCTGGACGTGGGCGGGCTCGGGCGCGACGCCGACATAGATCCCGTCGGCGCGGGCCTCGACTTCATACATCGTCTGGCCGGTGTCTTCATGGCCCCCCGGCGGCTTGCCCGTCAGCGGATCGAAGTCCCAGCCATGCCACGGGCAACGCAGCCAGCACTGGCCGTCGACGCCTTTTTCGATGGAGCCCTCGCCGAGCGGGCCGCCCTGGTGGGGGCAGCGATTGTCCATCGCCGCGTACCGGCCGTCGAAATGGACGAGCGCGACGGTCTTGACGCCCGCCGTCACCGAGATGACGCGGCCCTCGGGCAGCTGGTTCGGTTCGGCGACCTTGAACCATTCGAGGCCGTCGCCGGCGGTTTCGGTATTTGTGGCCATGGCTCTTTTTCCTCCCGTCCGGGCGTGCGCCGACGCCCGCGGCGCGCCATCGCCGGAATCGCGCGCATCCTCGCGCCGGCCGCCCGAAAACCAGCCGAAAAACCCTTTTGACATGCCTTAAGTCCCTCGCCCCGAGAAATTTGCGAACATCGTGTTTTGCAATTTCCCTGAAGGCAAATCACAATCAATGCGTCGACGGAAAAGCGGTGTTCCAGGCGGGCGCATGACGATTGAATTGGCGGAAATGATCTGGCTGGCGGTCGGGGCCTATTTCGGCGTCGGGCTCGTTATCGGGCTCGGCTTCGTATTCTTCGGCGCCCATCGCCTTGACCATGCGGCGGAAGGATCGGGCCCCTTGTTCCGGCTGATCATCCTCCCCGGCGCCGTCGGGCTCTGGCCGGCGATCCTCGTGCGGATCTTTTCCTTCCGCAAGATCAACGCGCCGACGGAATAGGAAAGTCCCATGCGAAAACCCCACCGCCGCATGCATCTTCTGGTCTGGGCGCTCCTCGCCCCGGCGACGCTCGGCTTTGCGGTCTACGCCCTGTCGCTGGCGCCGCAGGCGCGGACGAGCGCGCTACCGCCATTCATCGAGGGGACGCGATAATGGGTCACCAATACCAGGCGGTTCAGTGGAACAAAAACAAGATCGCCTATGACCTTTACATCTTCGCCGCGCTCGCCGCGTTCCTGATCGTCTTCGTCCTGATCGGCCTGCGCCCCCATCCGACGGGCCACACGGCGGACCCCGTGGTGCTGATGATCCGCGCGCTCGGGGTCGCAGCCTTCACCATGCTGACGATGCTCCTCGCCATCGGGCCGCTCGCAAGATTGTCGCCGCGGTTCAACACCTTTCTCTATAATCGCCGCCATCTCGGCGTCCTGACGTTCTTCGTGGCGCTGGCCCATGCGGGGCTTTCAACGCTCTGGTACCATGGCGGCGGACCGATCAGCCCGCTCGTCTCGCTCCTCGTCAGCAATTCCGAATATGACGCGATCCCCGGATTTCCCTTCGAGATCTTCGGGATGGTCGCGCTCCTCGTTCTTTTCCTGATGGCGGCGACGAGCCATGATTTCTGGCTCAATAATCTTTCCGCCCCCGTCTGGAAGGCGCTCCACATGCTGGTCTATCCGGCCTATGGGCTTCTCGTCCTCCACATTACGTTCGGCGCTCTCTATACGGAGAAAGCCGCGCTCTATCCGGTGCTGACCTTCGGCGCCTTCGCCCTTGTCGCGGGGCTCCATCTCGTCACGGGACTGAGGGAATGGGCCGCCGACAGCGGCATGCGCGCGGCGCGCCGCGAGGGCTGGATCGAGATCGGCCGCGCGGACGCGATCCCCGAGGACCGCGCCGTCATCGCCCCGCTCCCCGGCGGCGAGCGCGTCGCCGTCTTCCGCTATGACGGCAAGGTCTCGGCGGTCACCAATGTCTGCCGCCACCAGAACGGCCCCCTCGGCGAAGGGCGGATCGTCGACGGCTGCATCACCTGTCCCTGGCATGGCTGGCAATATCGCCCGGATGACGGGATCTCGCCGCCGCCTTTCACCGAGAAGATCGCAACCTACAACGTCCGTATCGAGAACGGCGTCGTCTTCGTCGATCCGAAACCGAACCCGCCCGGAACGCGCACCGAGCCGGCCCGCATCGAGCCGGCCCGCATCGTCGCCTCGGAACAGCCCCCGGCGACGGCGGCGACCGGCGGCGAACCGCTGGAGCATTCCCCATGACCGAGACGCGAAACGACCTTACGCAGGGCGTCATCGACCCGGAGACCCGCAACCCCGGCGAGATGTTCATCGGCTGGGCGGACGCCCCGCGCGTCGACCGCCGCTTTCTCCTCGCCGCCCTGCCGGCCGCCTTCGCGGTCTCCACGGGCGCGGCCTGGGCCGTCGCCGCGAACCTCTCCGACCCCGGCGCCGGCGCCTGGCTGACCGGCGCGACCCATTCCGTCACCGGCGTTCTGGCGACCGATCCCTATCCGATGATCCGCATCGCCGACCCCGCCGCGCCTTTCGGCGTGCGCACGGTGCTCGTCATCGCCGAGGGCAAATGCACGAGCGGGCTGGAACTCGCCGAGGCCCGCGGGCGGCTCGTCAAGGCCGACGGCGTCCTCATCGAGCGCAAGGACCGGCGCGCGCTCGAGGTGCCCTTGTTCCTCGACAAGTGGCTCGCCGACGTCGAGGGCGAGGCCGCGGCCGGACTTGTCGACCCGCCGGCGGAAAGGCTCGGGACGGCGCGCCTTTCGGGCATGATCATGGATACGAAGTGTTTTTTCGGCGTGATGCGTCCCGCTCGCGGCAAGACCCACAAGGCCTGCGCGAGCCTGTGCATCCGCGGCGGCATCCCGCCGAGCTTCTGGGCGCG
>CAZBOC010000020.1:4414-17697 GCA_964493225.1 uncultured Caulobacterales bacterium
AGGCCTGCGCGAGCCTGTGCATCCGCGGCGGCATCCCGCCGAGCTTCTGGGCGCGCACGGCCGACGGGCGCGAAGCCGTGCTCCTGATGACCGACGCCGCCGGCGGACCCTTGCGCGAGGAGATCCTGCCCCTCGTCGCCGACCCCGTCGCCGCGGAAGGCGAGATCGTCCGTGTCGGCGACCTCCTCCAGTTCCGCGCCGACGCGGACGCGTATCAGCGGAACGGCTAGGGACGGTATTAGGCGGAGCAGCCGAGGATCAGCGCCCCCTCGGGGCCAATCGACGCCGGGGCGCTGTTGAAAAATCTGCGGCGCCGGTCTAAGAGGCGCGGTCTCGGAGAGGTGCCGGAGTGGTTGAACGGGGCGGTCTCGAAAACCGTTGTGCGAGCAATCGTACCGAGGGTTCGAATCCCTCTCTCTCCGCCAGAATGGAACCTAAATGCGAACGCCGTTCGCCAAATGCTCTTCGGCATTTGAAGACGCCAGAACCGGGATCAGTTTACAGTGCGAGCCCATTATCCCGACCCCAAGCTCCGCAACTTCGACTGTCCACGCCGCCGTTTCGCGATACCGTGTTGCGTTTCACCGTCCTACGCGAGGACTAGGTGTTTGGTCCCGCGAAGTGATGGGCTGGATTTTTGATGAAGCGGTTTGGCCGATCGGTCCAGCATTTATTGACGTATTCGAAGATCGTCAGTGCCCGGAGCGTTTTGAGGCGCTTGCAGCACGCCAGATCCGCTGCCTAAACTGAAACCAAAGATAAGCCGGATCCTCCATGAGATCGAACGCTGAGCCGTTGCAATATATTTGAAGACAAAAAGATCAAATCGGACAGTGGACTTCTTCCAGCTGAAGTATCGCGAGCATGCGTCCAAAGCCAATATACTGGCCTGACATCATCATCAGTTCCAGGAGTTCCGTCTCTGAGAAGTGCTCTTTGAGCTTTGCGATATCATCTTCGTCGATTTCATGATGGCTCACGGCCATTTTTTCCGCAAAACTGATCGCCGCGCGTTCCCGCGCGGAGAACTCGAAATCGCTGGAGTCAACGCCGCTTGCAGCCTCTTCTTCGGTGACGGTTGGGTCCAGCCGCGCCGCCTTGCAGGTCTTGCATCCGTTGAGTGTGGCGATCCGAAGGCGAACCAGCTCCTTCAGGCGCGGCTCAAGGCTGCCGACGCCATCGTTTCGGTGCCATGGGTAGTAGAATGAGAGATAACTCTCCAGAAGGCCGGGGGTCTTTGCAAAAGCCCGGGCGCATCGCTTGGTCGACCAGTCCTCCGCCGCCGCTGAATCGTGCATGCGCCGTAAAAACAAGGGCAGGGTTTCGGGGTCGGCCAGTTCAATTCTCGACATGGGTGATCCACCTTTCTGCTGGTTGGGGGTTAGGCGTTCTCGAGGATTATTTTTCCGATCAATCTTCCGCTCTGACACCAGGCATGCGCCTCTCCAGGCTTCAATCTGGCGCGGCGCGTCTCGTTCTGTCTAATCAGATCGCGGCCACCGTCGCCAACTTTCGCCCCCGCGCGCATTTTCATTTCCCTTGCGAGGGAGAATAATGGCGCGCAAGCCCTGCTCGCCATCATTCAGCGGGAAAAGTTTCCCTGAGCCGGCTGTGAAATTCACGCGCCGTCATATCCAGCGTGATCGGGCATACTGACACCGCATTGTCCCTTATCGCCGAAAGATCTGTGCCGGGAACAAAATCGCCGACATCGTAAGTCAGCTTGATCCAGTAATAGGGGACGTCGCGTTCGTCTTCACGGCGTGATGGCTTGAAGGAGCCGGGGCGGCGGCGGCCCTGCGTGACGACTTGGACGCCCGTGACGTCGGAGGACGCCGCATCCGGAAAATTGACGTTGACCAGGCAGCCGGGCTCCCAGTCCTCCTTCGCGAGGTGCTCTAGGATCCGTGGGAGGTAGGTCTTTGCGGTATCCCAGTGAATTTTCTGGCGTGGAGTGAAAACCTGGCTGAAGGCGATTGACGGGATGCCGAGCAACGCACCTTCCATGGCGGCGGCCATGGTGCCTGAATAGAGAGCGTCCTCGGCGAGATTGGCGCCGGCATTGATGCCTGAAAGCAGAAGCGTCGGTCGCTCCGGAATGAGTTCATAGACCGCCATCAATGCGCAATCGGTCGGCGTGCCCTTGATCGCGAAATGTTGGTCGTCGATCCGGCGGACACGCACCGGAATGTGCATTGAGATCGAGTTGGATGCGCCTGACTTCTCTTCGTCCGGCGCAACCACCCAGACATTGTCTGTGTAGCGCCTGACGATTTCTTCCAGGAGCTGGATGCCGCGTGCATGAACGCCATCGTCGTTGACGATCAGAACGGTGTGGTCCTTCAATTCTGGCATCTGCGCTCCCTTCAGGTCCGGCGCCGGCGGATTTCACGCTGACCGACTATATTATTGGACTAAAATGTCCTACAAAAGAAAGCAAGTCAGCGATGGGATGGGTTTTGCCCGATGCGGGAAGTTTATATCATCGGGGTCGGCATGACCCCGTTCGGAAGGTTTGCGGACAGATCGCTGCGCGATATGGCGAAAGACGCGGCCTCGCTTGCGCTTGCCGATGCCGACGCCAATCCAAGAGTTGTCCAGACGATCGCCTTCGCCAATGCAACTCAGGGTGCGATCGAGGGTCAGTTCGGGATCCGCGGACAAGTAGCATTGAACGACATGCCGTTCGACGCCATTCCGATCATCAATGTCGAGAATGCCTGCGCGAGTGCGTCAACGGCCATGCATGCCGTCGTCTCGCAGATCAGAGCAGGGGAAGTCGATCTGGGGCTCGCCATAGGAGCGGAAAAGATGATCAGCCCCGATCCACGGCTTTCCATGGCGGCGTTTGAGGGGAGCTGGGACCGGCGGAACCGCGAGCAGTCCATCGAGCGGTTGAAGGCTTTGGGGCGCGACACGCCGACGCCGCCAGCAGAGGCGCTGCGGGAGAGCGAGCGGACTGTGTTCATGGACGTTTATGCTGCGTTTGCGAAATATCACATGGCGCGTTTTGGCACCACGCAGAGACAGCTGGCGGCTGTTTCGGCGAAAAATCATAATCACTCCGTGCGCAATCCGCTTTCTCAGTATCGCAAGCCATTCACGACCGAGGAAGTTCTGGCCGGCCGGCTCATCGCTTGGCCCTTAACGCTTCCAATGTGTTCGCCGATCAGCGACGGCGCAGCTGCGGCGGTGCTTTGCAGCGGCGATTATCTTCGCAAGGCGGGGCGGGCCCGCGCCATCCTTCTGCGCGCCTGCGTCCTGATGAATGGCGGACGCCGAAAACCCGACGAAATCAAAAAGCATATTTCGCGGCAGGCTTCCATCAAGGCCTACGAAGCGGCGGCCATTGGGCCGGAAGACATTGACGTTGTGGAATGCCATGACGCCACGGCTTTCGGGGAGATCCAGCAGAGCGAGAATCTCGGCTTCTTCGAATTCGGCGATGGCGGCCCCGCCGCGGAAAGGGGTGAAACGGCGCTGGGCGGACGGGTGCCGTTTAATCCGTCGGGCGGACTTGAATCAAAAGGCCATCCAATCGGCGCAACCGGGCTCGGGCAGATTTACGAGCTGGTTTCACAATTGCGCGGCGAAGCGAAAGACCGTCAGGTCGAAGGCGCGCGCCTTGCACTGCAGGAGAATGGTGGCGGACTGATCGGCGTCGAGGAAGCCGCCGTTGTCGTGTCGGTATTGGAGAACGCCGCGTGAATCTGGCGCTCCTGTTGGACAACGCGGCGCGGTCGTTTGCTGATCGGCCTGCGGTGTCCATCGGTGCCCTGACCGTTTTCGATTACGCCGAACTTGCGCGCCGAACATCAGCGCTCGCCGGAGCGATTTCAAGAGTTGCTTCCCCCGGGGATCGTATCGCGATCGCAGCGCCGAATTGCGCCGAATATCTCGAATTGCTTTATTCCGTCTGGCGCAGCGGTTGTGTCGCGGCGCCGCTCAATGCCCAGCTGAGTTCGGACGAACTCGCTTATGCGGTCAACGATTGCGAAGCGAGGCTCGTCTTCGCACACGCCGCGCTTGCGGAAAAACTCTCCGGCAAGATCGGACCTGCGACCGTCGTTGAGGTCGGCGGTAAGGATTACAATCGCATGCTGAAGGTTCACGTTTGCGATCTCGTGCAGCGAAGCGCCGAGGATCCCGCCTGGATTTTTTATACAAGCGGCACTACCGGCAAGCCCAAGGGCGCGGTGCTGACCCATGGCAACCTTACCGCCATGCTGATGACCTACTTTGCGGATATTGACCACCTCAATCATACAGACGCCCTTCTCCACCTTGCCGCGACGTCCCACGCGTCGGGGCTTTTCGCGCTGTCCCATGTGGCGAAGGCTTCGAATAATATCCTGCCGGAAAGCGGGAAATACAATCCCGCCGAGCTGGCGGAGATTACGGCGGCGATTCCGAATCTGACCTTTTTTGTTCCGCCTACGGTGCTGCGGCGAATGGTGGACAGCGAATTGTTGAGAGCTGCCGACCTGGGCAATATAAAAACCGTAATTGTCGGCGCGGCCCCCGTTTATGAAAACGATATCAGGAAGGGACTTTCGCTGTTTGGACCCAAGCTCTGGAACGGCTACGGTCAGGGTGAGTCTCCATGCACCATCACAGCTATGAGCAAACGCATGATCGCCGAAGCAGCGGCGGCCGACGACACTGAACGTCTCAGCTCCGTCGGCGTGGCGCGCACGGGAATTGAAGTCGGGATCGCCTCGGCCGATAGCGAGAATGTCGGCGAGGTAATTGCGAGAGGCGCAACGGTGATGTCCGGCTACTGGAGAAACGCAGACGCGACCAGGGCTGCGCTCAAGGACGGCTGGCTGCGTACAGGCGATCTCGGCCGTCTCGATGCGGCGGGCTATCTCACGCTCCTCGATCGCCGCAAGGACATGATCATTTCCGGAGGCCAGAACATCTACGCACGCGAAGTGGAGGACCTGCTTCTTTCGAATGAAGCGGTAGAAGAGGTTGCGGTCATCGGCGCGCCGGACAAGGAATGGGGCGAACGCGTTGTTGCAGTGGTTGTCGCCCCCGGGGCCGGCGATGCGCTGGCGGGCGAACTGGACAGGCTCTGCCTTGAGAAAATAGCGCGATACAAGCGCCCGCGGCGATATGAATTTCTCGAAGCCCTGCCAAAAAATGCGGCGGGCAAGGTCTTGAAGTCCGCGCTGCGCGACCGTTTCGCAACCCCCTCTTGAGCCGGGCGCTGATGAGCATTTCACCAACTCCGCCAGCAAAAAATCGTCAAACAATATTGTAGAATATGCTTGACACAACGGCGATGACAGAACACTCTCGTCCGAAAAATAACCGCGGATAACAAACGCTTGGGAGGCCGGATGAACCAGCTTTACGTGGACCGGGACAAGTTTGGCGGTGAGGCGCAATCGGCGGTCGTCGAAGCTTTTCACGCTGCGATCAAGGCGATCGTACGAGAAAAACTGGAAAAATTCGGCGGCGACTGGAGCGACTTTGTCTTTGACGCGTCGAACAGACTGATTACCGAAGAAGAGTTCAGATCGGTCGAGAGGCGACTCCTCGAACACGGACACAAGTTCGACTGGTCCGCGGCGATCTCGCCAAAGGAGCGACCGGAGATCTACAAGCCTCTGGCCGGCGTTTCCGAAGAGGATGCAGCGTCGTTCTCGTTCGAGCATCCCGATGCAAGGACCGCAGCGCCCGACGCTGACGGCCGCGAGCTCCGCGGCGTCGGCGATAACGTGGCGAAATATCCTCAGAACGCTACTGGCAAGGCGCGCTATATTCGCTCGCCGGACCAGGTCATGGCCCTGCTCACAAAAGGCGTGCCCCCCGAAACCATCGCCATCATCGATGACTCCGGTGGAACGCTGACGGCGCCGATCATCGAACATTTCAAAGGCGTCATATGCGCCGGCGGGTCGACGCGTTCGCACCTTGGCATCCTGACAAGGGAATATGGGGTGCCTTGCCTCATGAACGCGAAAATCAGCGGCATCGTGAATGGCGACATCGTCGAAATCGAAACCTCGGCTTCCGCCAAAACAGCCGCCGCCTACCAGAAAGGCGAGGAAATGACGGCGAATGTCTGGCGGCTGAAGAAAACCGGCGAATAAACACGGGGGGTCTTTGTTGATGTCGGAGAACAAGCTCACATACGCTCAGCTGCTTGAGACCAATCACCTCATTCAGAAATGCGCTGACGAATCTCTCTGGTTGTGCCTGACACGGACGGTTCAGGAATCGAAGCTGTTTCCGGTTCCCGCATACATGTTGCTGAGTTATCTGATGGCGTTCTATCGCTATCCTGAACTGCTCCGAAAAATCGAGGCGCGAATGCCGGCTGAAGAAATAGCTGATCGCGCCCGAAACATGGGCATGAAGATACAGAACCCGTCTGTCAGCTGGGGGCTGCCCTGTTTTTACCTTCTCGGGCGCGAGTGGCTGATTAACATGGGTCTCATGCGCCCGACGGACGCCGTTGAAGATCTCGTCTATGTAATGGATTTCTGGAAGCGGTATGAGTTGGCCTGGCATCGCAATGACGGCCACCTCATGAACGCCGACTACGGACATCGCGCACAGATCCTCCCGGAGCGGAAGATCCAGGTTTTTCATGCGGACATGTATGAATGCGAAGATGGCGACGAGCTTCACGAAGCGGCCCACGCCTTCATGGCCTCAGCCTCTCAGTATGGTTTCCTGATTTCATGTGAAAGCCGGATTTCGCTGCATAATTCGGGCCCCTACAAAATCGGCGACAACACGGAGATGATTGTCCGTGATTTCATGGACCTCTCGGAAAGCGATTTCCCGTGGCTGGACGACGTGGCGGCCGGTGTCGCGCACAACAACATCACCGTCACGATGGGGGTCAAAGACTGCCATTTCTATCTGATGGATGACTGGGGTTCTTTCGAGGCGGAGCCCGAATTCAAATCAGAGAAGCTCGTTGGCGTCGGCCTTTATACTTCCGACAACCTTTCCGATGGCCATGCGCCGATCGGAATGGACTCTCGCAAAGCGCTGATCGCCAAGTTCAGGGAACTGAACGGGCAGGTCAAGGATGCGACGACCAATCTTTGGAAGCGAATGGCCTCGTGGTCGCGCGATCAGATGCTTGACGCCGGCGCGATAACCTATTTTTCGATCGTCAAGGATCTGGCGCATGTGGCGGGGGTTTATGACGTCGACGACTGGATGAAAGTCGATGAGCGCGCCGAGCGCTTCCGGCCTCTCCTCAACGACGAATACAGCCGCGATGTTCTTGGCGAGCGCGTTGGCTCGGTATCCCTGCCGAGCCAGCGCGTCCACGATTACGCCATGGCGATGCATTCCAATGCGCCTTCGAAGATGTATGCGCCGATCCCCTATTCCATCCTCGCCGGAGAGCCTTACACAGCGTCGGTCGGAGCCATAGGCGGTGGCGCGACACATTTGCCTGAAAAGAAAGACGCCTACAATACGACCCGCGGCGTGATTGGACTTGAGGCGTATAACAGGCTCAGTCGTGAAGCTGCACCGCCGGAAGCCGATGAGAAATATCGCTATCTCTGCGAGTCATGGGTCAAGTATCACGCCCAGGATCAGCTTACTGATGAGCTCTATGCTTTTGATCAGGAGCGATCGCGCCGGCTCAAGGGCAAAGGCTCCGGATTGCGCCGCGCCGACATTGAAAAGCTGAAGGCGTAATCATGGCCAACGAAAGCCATCTCGCGCTCCATGGCCTCGCCATCAAAAAGCATGCAGGCGTGAGCGAAGTTGCAGAAATAATGAGCGCTGACCTGGCCGAGATGGAGGCGGCGCTTGAAAAGGGCGTGGCGTCCGGCCGGGTTGTGAAGACAGGCGACAAATACATGCTTGCGCCAGCGGCGCAAATGTCCCTGAAAATGCAATACCCCGTTGTCTATGCAGAGCAGCGCTCGAGCGATCAGATGAACGCCGCCTATGGCGCGTTCGAGAAAATCAATACTGAACTGAAGCAGCTCATCACCGACTGGCAGACGATCGAGATCGCCGGCGACAGGGTGCCGAACGACCATTCGAACAAGGAATATGATAGCGGAATCATCGACCGGCTTGGCGACATTCATGAGCGCTTTGAGCCGATCCTGAAGAGAATGGCGCGTCACTTGCCCCGGCTTGGCGTCTACCAGGCGCTCTTGCTGGGCGCTCTTGAAAAGGCCGAAGACGGTGAAGTCGAGTGGGTAAGCGATGCAAAGATAGCGAGCTATCACACCGTCTGGTTCGA
This sequence comes from uncultured Caulobacterales bacterium, assembly GCA_964493225.1. Lineage (GTDB taxonomy): Bacteria > Pseudomonadota > Alphaproteobacteria > Caulobacterales > Parvularculaceae > JAJFFW01. The sequence continues at coordinate 12,651 of CAZBOC010000020.1, forward strand.
GATGCATGAGGACTTGCTTCGAATTCTCGGGCGCGAGCGAGAAGAATAGGCGCTGAAATCATGGGCGCTAGCGAAAGCAACTGGATCATACATCTGGACGGCCGGGAGCTCCCCGACCGCGCCCTCATTGGCGGCAAGGCCTGGTCGATCGCCCGCATGACGGCGCTCGGCCTGCCGGTTCCGCCGGCCTTTGTGATCACAACGAAAGCCTGCCTTGATTTTCTTCAACGGGGCGAAATGCCGAACGGTCTTGAGGCGGAGGTTCGCGAGGCCGTAGCGCGACTCGAAGAAAAAACCGGGCGACGGTTTGGCGGCGAAGAAAAACCGCTTCTGGTGTCCGTCAGGTCAGGGGCCGCGATCTCCATGCCGGGCATGATGGACACCGTCCTTAATCTTGGCGTTGATGAAATGGCCGAAAAGGCGCTTGCTGAGGAAAGCAGAGACCCCGTATTCGCGCGCAACACCCATCGGCGATTTTTTGATCTCTACGCCTCTATCGTCATGAAGGTCGGGGGCGTTGAGCTTTCGGAGGAGGATGGCCCGACCCGGTGGTCCGCGCAAATCAAAGAAGCCGCCGGGGCTGAAATGCCCGACTGTATCGATGCGCGCCTCATGGGCGCCATTTCCGCCGTTTTCGATTCATGGAACGCCCGTCGCGCCCGGCGTTATCGCGATCATCACGGGATTTCACATGATCTGGGCACGGCGGTTACTGTCCAGGCGATGGTGTTCGGCAACCTGGACAGGAACAGCGGCACTGGCGTTCTTTTCTCCCGGAATCCGCTTACCGGAGAGAACAAACCGTATGGAGAGTATCTTGAGTGCGCGCAAGGCGAAGACGTTGTCTCCGGCAGTCAGACGCCAAAGTCGGTTGAACTCATGGCCCGGTCCGCGCCGGAGGCCTATGACGCGTTGATGGAGGCGGCGGAAGTTCTCGAGCGGCAAAACCGCGAGATGCAGGATATCGAATTCACCGTTCAGGAAGGTGAGCTTTACCTCCTTCAGAGCCGAACCGGAAAGCGCGCGCCGGCGGCGGCTGTGCGCATCGCGGTGGAGATGGCGGAAGAGGGCCTAATTGAAAAAGCGACGGCGGTGGCGCGCGTCTCGCCTGATCAGGCGCGCATTCTCCTCGCGCCGCATCTCCCGGAAGGCGTCCCCGACGAGGCGCGCGCGCTTGCAACGGGCGAGGGCGCCTGTCCTGGCGTTGGCGTCGGCGTCGTTGTTACGGATAGTGATGAAGCGGAAAGGCGTGCGGCGATGGGTGAAGGGGTGATTCTCGCACGCCCGACCACAAGCCCTGAGGATGTGCATGGTATGATCGCTTCAACGGCGGTTGTCACTGAAATGGGCGGATCAACGTCGCATGCGGCCGTGGTCAGCCGCGCACTGGGCCTGCCCTGCGTTGTCGGTTGCGGTGGTTCCGCGCTCGCCGGCCTTGAAGGAAAGACCGTCACTGTGGATGGCGCCGTCGGCAAGGTCTACGAAGGCGCGCTTGAAGTCGTGGAGCCTGCAGAAGAGGAGAATGCGCTTGCGCGCAAGCTCACCTCTTGGGCCGAGGAGTTGTCCCCCATCACGGTGTTCCACCCGGATGATGCGCCTGCTGATGGATTTGTCGATTTGTCTGTTGTCAAGGGGGGTGAAGACCCCGAGAATCTCGAGGGCCTTCTTGCCGGCGGAAAGGGAGCGGGCGGCGGGGCGATTGCGAGCGACGCCGGCGTTCGCGCCGCTGTCTCGCAGGGGCTCGAATTCATCATCGGCGCGCCCCGGCTCCCGCTACTGCTCGCAGCGGTTCGTGCAGCGAATGAACCGGGTCCGGCGTCGTGACCGGATCGATCGCCGGATTTTCCCCTTTGATCGGGGATTTTCGCCAATGACCGAGCGCGTGAGGCCAGAAGATATCGAGTCGCTGGTCGAGATTTTTCAGGCGAGCGACTGGAAGGAGATGAGGCTCCGTTTCAAGGATGCCGATATCTTCCTTTCCAAGGACGCGACTGCGGGCGTTGTCCGAAACATCGAAAGGCGGAACACGCCGCGCCCCGGCGCAGTAGCGCAGCGGCCTGTCGCCGAGGCGGCCAGTACAGTCCCTCCGCAAAGCGAAACCGGCGCGGCAGAGCGCACAGCCCCCGCCGATATTCCCGAGCACTGGGTGCCGATAAAGGCGCCAAATCTCGGCACGTTTTACAGGGCTCCAAAACCCGGCGCGCCGCCCTTCGTGGAAACCGGCCAATCCATTGATCCTGATACGGAGGTGTGCCTGATTGAGGTCATGAAACTGTTCACAGCGCTCAAGGCGGGCGTGGCGGGCGTCGTCAGGAAAATATGCGCCGAGGACGGTGAACTCATCGAAAGCGGCGAAGTACTCCTCTACATCGAACCATGGGCTGCGAACGCATCCGGCGGCGGGTCAGGCCAGGAGAAGGCGGCGTGACCCATATCGAGTTTCTCGACGAGACGATCCGCGACGGCCAGCAGAGCCTGTGGGGTATGCGCATGCAGGCCGGTATGGCCCTGCCGGTGACGCCCCTGCTCGACCGGACCGGCTTTCGCACGATTGATCTTGTCGGCTCGTCAATGTTCGAAGTTCTGATCAAGCGCTGCCGGGAGAACCCCTGGGAAGGTCTGGACCTGTTGGTCGCCTCCATGCCGAAAACGCCCATAAGGGGCGGCATGCGCTCAAACGCGGCAGTCAGTTTCGGCGTGACCCCGGACGCGCTGATGGATGCATGGATGCGCAGACTGAACGAGCATGGCGTGCGTTCGTTCTGGATCTATGATGTTCTCTACAATGTCGACAAGATGCATCGTCTGGCGAAACTGGCGAAACAATACGGATCGGAAGTTTCGGGCGCGATCATGTTTGCGCTGTCCCCGGTCCATACTGACGCCTACTACGCCGACATCGCCGAAAGGTTGTCCGCTTCGCCAGATATCGACACTTTGCTGCTCTACGATACAGCCGGCACGCTCGACAAGAGGCGGCTGCAGACACTGATCCCGGCGATCATGAAACACGCCCGCGGCAAGCCCCTGGAGTTCCACTCAAACAATCTTCTCGGCATGTCCGCCAAAGCTTATCTGGACGCTATTGAGCTAGGCGTCACCATTCTGCATACGGCGAGCCGCCCGATGGCGAACGGCCCGTCTGTTCCTTCGACAGAAATCATGTTGAAAAACATAGAATTGAGAGGGCATACCCACAATCTCGATTGCTCCCTTCTCAAGCCTGTCGCCGACTACTTTGAAGCGGTCGGGGAAGCCGCAGGGTTTCTGGTCAATCAGCACAGCGAGTATCATGTGCTCTCGATCGAGCATCAGATACCTGGCGGCATGACCGGAACGCTGAAAGCGCAGCTGGCGCAGCATGGCATGACGGATCGGCTGGAGGAGGTTCTTGAGGAAACGGCGAGGGTTCGGCGCGAGCTGGGCTATCCGGTTATGGCGACGCCATTCAGCCAGCTTGTCGGCACGCTCGCCGTACTGAACATAGTGAGAGGCGAGCGTTACTCCGCCATACCAGACGAAGTCATCCAGTATGCGGGCGGCTTTTACGGTAAGCCGCCGGCGCCGATTGATCCCGATGTGCTGCACAGGATCATGAACTCGCCGCGTGCCAAGACCGTCCTCGGTCATCCGCCCGAACAACCTTCAATCAAGGAGCTGCGCAAAAGATTCAATACATCAGACGACGATGAATTGATCCTGCGCGCGCTTGTGCCTGAAGCCGACCTTGAGCGGATGCGCGCCGCCGGGCCGGTCATGACATCTTATCCCCTGCTGTCAGATCCGGAACTGAACGAGGTGCGCAAGCTGATGTCGATCGCCGATCTGCCTCTTTTGCAGATCAGATGCGAGGCCTTCGATCTGGAATTGCGCCGATAACGTCAAGTCGCTTGCAGACATCCTTCCCGCCGCCCATGCGGGCGCCGGGCCGATGCGCTAACGCCTCATAGCCGGAAACATTTGAAAACGCTTGTGAAAAACCAGGCGTTGCCTTGCGGTAACAATCAAGAGCTTCCTGCGACGAGCAGTCGCTCCTTGTTTGACGGTATGAAAAAATTGTGAGACAAAACAATAGTACAAAATATCGTCCGGCCTATGGCGAGGGAGGGAACATGAACACGATGCGGATTTACAAGCGCACCTTAAAATCGGTTCTGCTGGGATCGGTTTTTTCTGCGATGGCGGGGGCGGCGCCTGCTCTGGCTCAAAATGCCGATCCGGAGGAAAGCGCACGTCGCAGTCTGACGGACACGATCGTTGTTACGGCGACCAAGCGTGAAGAAAACGCCCAGGATGTCGGCATTGCACTGACCGCATTTGACGGTGACCAGCTTGAATATTTCGGCATTATCAATGCAGCGGAAATCGAGCAGATCACGCCGAATATGAGCCTTGACCGGCCATATGGCGCAAAGGGCTTCAATACGCAGATTACGATTCGCGGCATTGGTCAGCCGGATTTTGGGGACAACACGGAATCAACCGTGACTTCCTATGTAGACGGATTTTACCTTATCAGTCAGGGTACATCGGACTTCCTGTTGCACGATATCCAGCGAGTCGAGGTCGCGCGCGGCCCGCAGGGCACGCTCCAGGGGCGCAATTCGACTGCTGGATCGATCAACTACTACACAAACAAGCCGGCGCAGGAATTTGACGCGGGCGCGACGATATCGGGCGGTCGCTTCAACTACATTGATGCTGAGGCATTTTTAAATATTCCGCTGAGCGACACGCTTGCGTTGCGTTTCTCGGGGGCTCACCAATCAAACGACGGCTACATCCGGAACATCAATCCCAATCGGCTGTTCGATGCAGCCGGCGAACAGGAATTCAACGCGGCCCGCGGCTCTTTACGGTGGGAGCCTAATGATCGGCTAACCGTTGATTTTACGGGGTCCTGGGGGCAGATGGGGCCTGCTGCGGCCCAGCCTGAGCAATCGCTGCAGATTATGGTCAGTCCGGACGGCACAGAAACCATCGAAGCCGAGACCGATGCGCTCGAGTTCAGCGAAGAGAATGTCGGCGCCGCCGATCCCAATGTCAT
>CAZBOC010000021.1:0-17362 GCA_964493225.1 uncultured Caulobacterales bacterium
GGCGAAAAGGTCGACGAGTGCACCAACTATCCCCCCCCCAAAAAACCCCGCCCACGGCACGCCCGCCGTGCCGATGGAGACGAGCGCGGCGGTCAGCGCGATCAGGAAATAGTGCTGCGGCTCCAGCTGATAACCGAAGGCCTGGGCCGTGAAGAGCGCGACGATGCCGAGATAGAGGGAGGTTCCGTCCATATTGATCGTCGCCCCCAGCGGGAGAACCGATCCGGCGACCGACTTTTGCAGCCCGAGATTGGCCTGCGCCACATTAATCGTCACGGGAAGCGTCGCGGACGATGACGACGTCGAATAGGCCACCATCTGGGCGTCGAGGATGCCCTGGAAAAAGCGGATGAAAGGCAGTCCCAGAACGAACCGTACGAGACCGCCATAGACGATCGCCATATGGAGAAGCGCGCCCAGATAGACGGCGACCGTCAGGGTCAGGATCGCCGTGAAGGTGGCGACGCCCTTTGTTCCCGCGACATAGGCGATCAGCGCGAACACCCCGAAGGGCGCAAGCTCCATGATCAGGTGCGTCGCTTTCAGGATCGCCTCGGAGACCGCTTCGAAGAAGCGGCCCGCGGGCGCGCCTTCCTCGCGCGCGAGAAGAATGCCGACGCCGAGGAGAAGCGCGAAGAAGATGACGGCGAGAATATCGCCTTCGACAAGGGCGGCGAAGGGGTTGGTCGGAATAATGCCCATCAGGCGTTCGCCGAGGCTCGGCGCGTCGGCCGCGATCTGACGCGGCTCGGCGCCGCCGAGATCAACGCCGCGACCCGGCTGGAAGATGGTGCCCATGGCGAGCCCCATGACGTTGGCGAAGAACGTCGTCGCGATGTACAGAACAAAGGCCTTGACGCCGATGGTGCCGAGCTTCTTCGGATCGCCCATGGCGTAAATGCCCGCGACGAGGGTGAAGAAAACGAGCGGCACCACGATCATCCGTATCAGGCGGATAAAGATGTCGCCGACCACCTTGATCCGGGCGAGGAGGGCTTCGCCGGCGTCGGGCGTCATCGTCTGCGAGACGACGAGGCCGAAGGCGACGCCGAGGAAAAGTCCCAGCATCACCCTTTTCCAGAGTTTGATCTCAAACCACCATGACATGGAAAGCCCCTGTTCGCGGATGCAGCGCGCGCCGTCGAGAGCTTAGCCGGCGCCGCGGGCTCAGGAAAGGCCGATCGCCTGGATCGCGCGGTCGTAGAGCTGTCGGAAGGACTGCATGCGGTCCGGACAGAGACTGCCAAACGCGACGAGAGCCTCGTCGGCGGTCTCGAGCCGGACGCCTCGCGGACGGCCTTCGCCCGTCCAGTCGGACCAGCTTTCCTCGGGATCGATGGTCAGGAGCAGGCGCCTCGCCTCCCCGTCGCCGGCATCGACCGCGAGCCCGTAAATCGTCTCGCGCCCGAAAAGCCCTGTGGAACCGGCGACGCGGCGATCGTCGAAGAAGACTTCGTCCGCGAACCAGCCGCGTCGCCAGCGGAGAATATGCATCTCTCCGTCGATCGTCAGCTTGACGTCGACGCGACGCCATGCGCGCGTTATCAGTTCGGCCGTGAGCCCTGCGATGATCCCTCTCCCGCTGAGTCCGATTTCATCAACATACGCATGAAATAGGCGTATTCAAGCGCAGTGCGGTAGGCGAGCTGTTGCTGGTTCGCCGTCCCGCCATGGCCGCCTTCGATATTCTCATAATAGAAGAAATCATGCCCGAGATCAGCCATCTTCGCGGCCGCCTTGCGGGCGTGGCCGGGATGCACGCGGTCGTCCTTGGTCGAGGTGTAGAAGAGCGGTCTGGGGTACTCCGCCGCCGCCTCCAACGCTTGGTAGGGGGAATAGCGCGAGATGAAGGCCCAGTCCTCTTCGCGGTCGGGATCGCCATATTCGCCGATCCAAGAGGCGCCCGCGAGGAGCTTGTGGTAGCGCTTCATGTCGAAGAGCGGCACACCGATGTCGACCGCTGCGTAAAGGTCCGGCCGCTGCGTCATCACGGCGCCCATGAGGAGCCCGCCGTTGGAACGCCCGATCGCGCCGAGCTTTTCGGGACCGGCGAGGCCCGTCTCGATCAGGTGTTCGGAGACGGCGATAAAATCGTCGAAGGCGCGCTGGCGCTTTTCCCTCAGGGCCGCCTCGTGCCAGCGCGGGCCGAACTCCGAACCGCCGCGAATATTCGCAATGGCGAGAACGCCTCCGCGCGAGACCCACATCGAGCCGGCGAGCGCGCCGTGCTGCGGGCGTGCGGGCTCGGCGTAGTAGCGCGGCAACTGCGCTGAAAGGAAACCCCCTTACCCGTACTGGATCGTCGGCGCGTCGCCGGCCGCGAGGGCGTCCGCCTTCGCCATCACGAAATAGGGGATTTTCTTTCCATCAGCAGAGGTCGCAAAGCGCTGTTCGACGACCACGTCGCCGGCGTCGTAAAGCGGCGGCGTGCTGAAGATCTTCCTGACGTCGTTATCGGCCGACACACGGAAAAGCGTGTTCGGCGTCGTCAGGCTTTCATAGGAAAGGAAGGCGACGTCCGTCCCGCCGCCGGCCGAAACGATCCTGACGACGCCGTCGTCCGGCATCGGAATTTCTTCGGCGCTCCAGGTCCCGTCGTCCTTCGCCCGCACGCGGACGGCGCGGCCTGTCACATTGTCCAGATACTGGATGACGAGGCCCGTCGCAGCGACGCCGACGGACTCGATCGACTGCGCGCGCGTGGCCGCGAAAACGAGGCTCGCTTCGTCCGCCTCGAGATCATAGGCGACGACGGCGCCCGCGGGAAAGCCGGCCCCTCGATGGATCCAGTTCTCCCTCACGAGAAAGATCGCGCGCCCGTCGAGCACGCCGTAAAGATTGGAATTGGCCGGCAGGGGAAGGCTGGCGGACGGGCCGGGGCCTTCGGCGTGAACCCGTTCATATTCAAAGAACGTCTTGGCCCGATTGATGAAAATATGCGTCTTGTCGCCGTCCTGGTGGACCGTCGCGCTGACGCTGACGTCGGTCTCTTCGCCTTCGAAGATCACCGGCGCGTCGGCGAGCGCCTCGCCCCGGGCCCAGGCCCGCAGCGTCCTCGCATAGCCTGATTCCGTCAGCGTCCCCTCGCCCATATCGGTCCCGACGATAATCATGTTCGCATCAAACCACGCGACGCTGGACTTGCCCTCGGGGATCACGAAGCCGCCGTCGACGAATTCTTTCGTTTCGGTGTCGAATTCACGCCAGACGCCCGCGTCCGAGCCGCCGCGCGAGACCTTGACCATGCAGTGTCGGTATTCGGGCTCGAGACACGCGGTTTCGCCGCGCACCCAGTTCTCGTTTTCCTCGCGCGCCAGGGCGTCATAGTCGATCAGCGTCTCCCATTCAGGCGCGCCGGCGACGTAGCTTTCCAGGCTTGCGCGCCGCCACAGGCCGCGCACGTTTTCTTCGTCCTGCCAGAAATTATACACCGCGCCGTTGTGTATCTCGCCGAGCGGAATGCGCTCGCCGGACGTCAGCACCGCGAGCGCCTCGGCCTCAAGCGCTTCGAAATCGGGATCGCCCTCGATCAGTTCCCGGCGGGTGCGTTCGTTCTGTTCGCGAACCCAGTCAAGCGCGCGCTCGCTTTCGACCTCCTCCAGCCAGAGAAAGGGATCCTCCGGCGCGTCCGGCTCGCCTGTCGCCGGGGCGATGGCGATCCCCGTCAGGACGGCGATGATCATAAGCGTTTTGTGCATGGCTCCAGCCTTCCCGTCTGCGCGCGGCGTCCGCGCCGTTTGCGCGCGCCAGTCATACAGATTGCCGGGCGCGCTTCAACGACCGCGCTTCGCTTTCGGGACCGCGGGCTTCAGGCGCGCGTCTTGCAAGCGAGGGCTGCAAACGCCGAGACGGATAAAACTGTAGCGGACGTTTTTCCGAAACCTTGATCGCTCGACCTTATCGTCGGGCGGAATTTGGGGAACGCTGATGTCAGACCACGAACTCCGTCGTTATCGCCGCATCGCCCTCGACCTGCCGGCGCGGGTGACCATCAACGCCATGGACGAACATGAGGGGCGTCTGATCAACATTTCGCCGGGCAACCTCGCATTGCGGGCCGACGCCGACGTTCAACAGGGCGACGCCGCCATCGTCGCGATCAAGGACATCGACGTTATCGATGGGCGCGTCGCGCGGCTTTTCCCCGACGGGTTCGCGGTCTCGTTCGTCCTGTCGCGCAAGCGCCGGCTTGTGCTGACCGAAAAACTGATGCTCCGCGTCAATCCGGGCTTCGCGGAAGGGCTGGAAGACCGCCGCTCATCGCCGCGCCACCCGGAGGGCGATAAACGCATGGTCTGCCGCCTGCCGGACGGGTCTTCCCTGTTCGTGAAAATCCTCGACCGCTCGGTCGACGGGATCGCCGTCGACAGCCCGCGCAAACCCGAGATCGGCACGACGATCCACGTCGGGCGCATGCGCGGCGTCGTGATCAGACACACGCCGCGCGGCTTCGTCGTCGTCCAGGAGCACGACAAGGCCGCGCCCGCGACGCAGCTCCGCGCGGTCTGAGCCGCCCGGCTCGCGCCTAGCCGGCGTCGCTCGTCAGAACGATCGGCCGCAGATTGGTCATCACGTCTCGCGCGTCGAACGCTTGGGGGTTGTCCATCGGCTTCTCGCCGCGGTGCATCGTAATGAAGGCGACCGCGGAATACCGCGTGATCTCCCGCGTGTAGCTGTCATAGTAGGGAGCGCCCCAGCCGAAGCCGTAGGCGTAATAGGGGAAGGCGTAGTACCGGCCGGGGAAGCCGTACCCGTAGCGGCCGAAAAAGGCCGGCCCGCCGAAAGCTGCGCCGCTGGTCGAAAAACTCCTGCGCGTTTCAGTGTCGTTCTCGACCACGATGAAGTGGTCATACCCGTTCTCAACGGTCAATTCCGCCGCGCGGAAGAGCAGGAAATTTTCAACAGCCTCCCGGCTCGTGGACGAATTGCCGCGGAAAGTGACCCGGTAGCGGTTGTCCTCGATGCGCTGTTCGGCGAACCCGTAGCCGCCCTCTCGTTCGGCGGGCGCATAGGGGGTGGACGTCGCACACGCCGCCAGCGCAAGGGCCGCCGCCCCGCTCAAGATCAGTTTCATTGACATGGTCTTTATCTCCTCGAACCCGCGCCCCTCAGCGATGACGCCTCACATTGCCCAGCCCCTCGGAGTATAACGCTGGCAAGCCGGATTGAAATCGGTCGAAGCTGTCAATTTCGATCAAGCCGGCGTGACGCCGCGCCGCGCGGGCGCGTCCGCAGCCTCGGCGCTTTCCAACCCGGCCGCGCCGCGCGTCTCGTCCAGCCCGTTCGGCAGGGTCTTGATATGGAGGTCGCGCTGGGGAAACGGAATTTCGATCCCGTTCTCGTGCAACCGGTCCCAGATCTTCAGCATGACGTCGCTGCGCACATTCGAAACGCCGTTGCGGGGATCCTTGATCCAGAAGCGCAGATCGAAATCGACCGAGCTGTCGCCGAATTCGACGAGATTGCAAACGGGAGCCGGCGCGTCGAGCACCCGCTCGACGCTGCGGGCCGCGTCTTCGCAGAGCTTTTTCACGAATCTCAGATCGCGCGTTCCGTAGGCGACGCCGATCCCCGCATGCAGGCGCACGACATTGTCGCTGTGGGACCAGTTTACGACGCCGTCCTCGATGAAGCGTTCGTTAGGTATGAGGTGGCTCGTTCCATCCCTTGTGCGGATCGCGACATAGCGCGCGTTCATCTCCCTGATCCAGCCGAAAGTGTCGCCCACTTCGATGACGTCGCCGGGCTTGATGGACTTGTCGGCGATCAGCGTGAAGCCGGCGGCGAAGTTGGAAACGGTCCGCTGCAGGCCGAGGCCGACGCCGATGCCGATCGCGCCTCCGAAGATCGCCAGCGCGCCGAAGGGGAAGTTGACCAGTTGCAGCGCGACCAGAAGCGCGACGACCGGCAGCAGGACGTCGAGGATCTTTCCGATCAGCGCCTTGAAGGAGACGGTCAGCTCTTGCGTCGCGTCGATCCTGGCCTTGAGGAAATTGCCGATGATCCCGGCGATCCAGAACATGGCCGCGAAAGTGATCAGACCGCGCACGACGTCGAGCGCGGAAATGTCGACAGTCTCGCCGGCCTCGTTGGTGGAAAGCGGGATGGCGAAGGCGTCGAGGCGGGCGACGACGTTGTCGAGGACGCCGAAAGCGTCGAGGGCGGCGAGCGGCCAGGCGATGTAAAACGCCAAGCGCGACCAGAACGGCGAGCGTATGACGAGCGTGACGAGGCGGATCACGATCCATGCGGTCAGGAGGCTCACGCCGGCCGAGACGAGCCCGGTCTCCCGCCCGAGCGCGCCAAGAATCGCGACGCTAGCCTGGAGCACGATGTAAAGCGCGATCGCGGTCGCGATGTGGGCGAAGGCGTGGGCGGCCCGGCGCAAGACGCCCTGGGGACAGCGCGGCGCCACCGCCTCGACGATGAACTTCTTCAATTGCGGGCCGAACAGCGCCGCCGGCAGCAGAGCGCCGACGATGATTGCGCCCTCGATGGCCCGGTCGACATTCATCACCTGTCCCCGCGCCCATGTCAGGAGGTCAAGGGCGATCTCGCGGGCGCGGTCGATGCCGACAAGTTCGTCGAGGGCTGACCCCTCGGACGGATTGAAGAGCGCCTCGCCGTCGGGCGCGGAGGATTGCGCAGCATCCTCCTCAGGCGGCGCGGCGTCCGCCTCGCGATCCGGCTCTTCCGCGAGGCTGTCATCTGATGGCTGATCGTCGGCCAGCAGCTCGTCCGCGGGCGGCTCATCGGCGGGATTTTCATCTGCATTCAGATCATTTTCTGGCGATGCGTCGCGCCGCGGATCTCCTTCCGGTTCGGGCTGGTCTTGTTCCTGCATCGCGGCGGGGCCTCTCCTGCGGGCGCCGAGACTAGGCGGCGCGGGCGGGCCTGACAAATCGCCCCCCGCGGCGGGGCCGGATGCTGAACGCGCCGCAGCCGGCGGGACGAGCCCGCTACGCCCGGAAGAGGCGCGGCGCGCCCGGCAGAGCCCCGCGGGCGAGCGCAAGCGCGGCGTCGCGCCGGCCGCGCCTCAAACGGGTCAGGATCTGCCCCGCGCCCACTGCGAAAACGAGCGGGGCGAGCCACGGGCGCCATTTCAGCGCGAACAGAAGGCGCGAACGGGCCATATGGTATTCGGCGAGCGGCGAGCGCTCAGCGGGACGCCTCGCGCCGGCGAACTGGCTGCCCGAGGAAACCCCGTAGTGGTGGAAGACGACGGCGTCGCGCGCCCAGACCGTGCGCGTCGACGGCCACCCGGCGAGCGCCCAATCGGCCTCTTCATAATAGAGAAAGTATCGCTCATCGAGATACCCGGCCTGGTCGAGATAGTCCGCCTTCAGAGCGACGGCCGCGCCAAGGGGATAGTCCAGCCGCGCCTCGACCGCCGCTGTCTCCGGGGCGCCGATGAGAAGCTCGCCCTGGCCGATGTTCTCGCCCATCAGCGACAGCGGCCGCAGCCGCGCGCCCGCGAAGGCCTGCACCCGGCCGGGATCGTTCGCGAGCAGCACGGTTCCGCCGCAGAGCCCCGCATCCGGCGCGGCGAGCGCGGCCGCGAACGCGTCCAGCGCCCCCGCAGCCACGACGGCGTCCGGGTTGAGCAGCAGATACCGGGCGCAATCGCGATGGCGCCGCAGGAAGCGCAGCCCCTTGTTGCAACCTGCCGAGAAGCCCGCATTGTCCTGCGCCAGGACGATCGAGAGCGACGTCCCCGGCGGCGGCGGCGCGCCTTCCTCGAGGATCGCCGCCGAGACGTCCCGCAGATCAGCCGGCCGGGGCCTCGGGGCGGCGCCGCCGAGCTCGGGGGCGAAGGGGCGGTGCGCGCCCGCGCCCACCGCATCCTCGAAGATCCGGCGCGAATTGTTGGTCGAGGCGTTGTCGACGATGACGACGGCGGCGTCCGGGTCGTCGCCGAGGACGCTGAGCGCCGCATCGAGCGCGAAGCGGGCGCTGTTGTAGTTGACGATCACCGCGCCCCACGCCGCCATCAGCGGGCCTCCGCGCCGAGAAAAACGCGCGCGCCCTCGCCATCGAGGCTCGCGGCGAATTCCCGGAGAAACTCTTCATGCAGGGAGAACAGGCGCCCATCGCCGCCGGCGGTCGAGACGCGGATCAGCGCGCCGTCGAGCGGGCGCGCGAGACCACGCCGGAAATTGATCCACTGCGCGGACGGCGCCGCCGTGACGAATGCGTCGCCCGAACGCAGCCAGTAACTCACGGCCTCGCTGCGGATCGGGTTTTTCGTCAGCATATGAATCACCGGCGCAGGCCCGCGGGGCGTCTCCACCGCAGCGCGGCTGCGGGCGGCGATGTCGAACCCCTGGGCGCGGTAACAGGTCTCCGGCCGATGAAGGCGCACCGAATCGCCGCGCGGCGGGCCGTAGGCGGCCACCAGCGTCACCCTGCGGCCGAGATCGTCCCGATACGCGCGATAGGCGACGGTCTCGCCGGCTTCGAGATCGGTCTCGGGCGGCAGCACCGCCGGTCCCAGCTGAACGCGGCGCCAGGGCCCGAACGCCTCGGGCAGGAGCGCTTCGAGATCGGGCGGCGCCGTTTCGACATCCGCACCGGGAACAACGACGCCTGAGACGGCCGCGGTCAGGACCATCATGAGCGCCGAAACCAGGCTCGCTCGCAGGGCCGCCGCGCCCTCCGCAGGAAGCGCCGGGCGCGTCACGGCGCGCGCTCCCAGATCCGGGCGGCCCATGCGTCGACAGTGAAAACGCCGCCAAGCGCGACGGAGAACATCAAAAGGCCGGCGCCCTCGTGAAGAAACCCCTGCCCCGCGTCGTAGCCGAAGAAATAGGTGAGCAGGACAAGGATCGCGACCCGGACGACGTTCGCGAGCAGCGCGATCGGGACGAGCGACAGGGCGACGGCGATATTGACGCGCGCCGACGCCCGCTTGGCGACGTAGAGATAGACCGCGCCGACGGCCGTCAGGGCGATCAGCGAATTCAACCCCGAACAGGCGTCCGCCACAAGCAACTGATAAGACCCGGCCGTGATCACCGCGCCGGAATGAGCGACGGGCAGACCGGCGGCGTAAAGCGCGTTGCCGACGCCGGCGGCGATCGCCTGTTTCAAAGGCGCCGTCGCCGCGTCGATCGCCCAGCCCGGCCAGATCACGAGATAGACGCACATGAGCAGTGGAAACCAGAGCGCCGCGACGCCCCGCCGACCGAAAAAAACCAGGGCCGCGCCGGCGCCGATCACCCCCTGGGAGGCGGAGATCAGGAGCGTTGCTTCGCCGGCGCTCCCGAGAAGAAATATCGAAAGCCCGGCGCCGAGTAGCACGAACCCCCAAAAGCCGCCTTTGCGCGTCATGCGAACGCTGACGAGCCCGTCGGCGATGCGCGCATAGGCCGCCGCGACGGCTATCGCCATGATGAAGGGCGCGTGGGCGTTCGCGTCGCGCCGCCATTCGTGCTGAGCGAAATCGACATAGACCGGGCCGAACAGTACGAGCCAGCCGGCGGCGAAGACTATGGCCGGCGCGCGCCGGGCGAGGGCCGCGCCCGCTGCATGGTTCGCCAGCGCTTCAAGCGTCGCCATGGCGCCTCACCGCGTCATCGCCGCGCCGAGCGCCTCGACCTGCAACTGGCGAAGGGCCGACGCCATGGCCTTCAGTTCATGGACGCGCGTGAAATGGCGCCGCGCCGAGACGAGCGCCGCGCCGCAGCGGCCGGCCGCGAATCGCCAGCCGCTCGACTTGCCGGCGGGCCCCGTCAGCACAATGACCATGTCGAAGCTGGCGCGCGCCTCCTCGAGGATCAATCCAAGGAGGTCGCTCGCCAGCAGTTCCTCCCGGTCGTATTTCTTGCCGCCCGCCGGCAACAGAGCGAGGTTGCGTACGGTCGTCTCGACGGAGGCCTCGGAAAACTCCGCTCTGCCCTCCAGCATGTCGCCGAGGCCGAGGCCCGGCGGTTCGCCGAAAAGCCGCGCGAGGCGCGGGCGGGCGAGGTCGGCGTCGACGAGCAGAACGCGTCTGCGCATCTGCGCGAAGGAGCACGCCAAATTCGCGGCGATAAACTCCGCATGCACATTGTAAGCCGCCGGCGTGACGGCGAACAGCGAGAGCCGGTCCTTGTCATAGGTGGTCATTAGCCGGGCCCGCAGGATCCTTATCTGCTCCGAAGCCGCCGAATCGGGCTTGCGAATGGCGACCAGCGCTTTGGGCGGGCGAACCGCGCCGTTCGCCTCATGCAGGAAACCATGCTGGATGGCGCGCGCAATATCGACGTTTTCCCGGCTTGCGAGGCGCATGGCGACGACGATGTCGCCGAACGGGCGTCCCCCTTTCCGCTGCTCGGCCAAGACGCGCCTGACCTGTTCCTCCGTCATGCAGCCCTGGCGCACGAGGATTTCGCCGAGACGCAGCGCGTTGCGCTGTTCCTTGACCGTCAGCAGCCGTGCGACGATCTCGCGGCGCGCCTTATGCGGCGCGTTGATGGGTGTCGACTCGCTCATGGTCATGCGGCCCTTCGACGAATGCGCGCCGGTCGGAACACCGATCGGGTCCTGTTGCGTTTCGGCATGTCCATGAGCGGCGTCTCGGCCAAAACGGGCGTGCGCAGAACGTGGCTCGCCGCCTCCGGAGAGCGCACGCGCGCCTCCAGGAATTCGACGGCGAGGGCGGCGCAGGCTCCGGTCATCAAACCAGCCATGATCCCTGCAAGGACGATTATGGGATAGGGCGGGGTCGAGGGCCTCGTGGCGGGAACGGCGCGCGCGAGGAGAAACGTGCTGACATTGTCGACCCGCGACTGCAAGGACTCCTCCAGCGAGCGCGTTGCGACGAGGTCATAGGTCTCGCGGCTGGCTTCGACCTTTTTTTCGAGGACGCCATAGGCCTGTTTCGTTTCCTGAAGCTCGACGACTTCCTGTTTCTGCCGCGCGACGGCCGTTTCGAGGGCCGCCGCCCGCCGCTGGTGGTATTCCGCGCGGTTTTCGATCGCGTGAAGAATATTTCCCTCGAGGGCGCGCCTTTCGTTTTCCGCCTCGATGTAATCCGGATAGTCCGGGCCGTAGCGCTCGGCGATACGGCTGAGCTGGGCCATGACCGCGCCGAGGCGGGCCTGGGCCTGGCGCGCGTAAACGATCTCGCCCGGGATCGGCACGGTCAGGAGCGCGCCGGCCCCCGCCGCCTCGACCTGGTTGAGCAGAGACAGGGCTTCGGCCTTGTCAGCGCGCGCTTCAGCAAGGCGCGCGGTGAGCGCGGCGAGTTCGACCTCGGCCGCTTCCAGACGCTGGGCGCCGAGGGCGACAATGCCCGACGCCTCTCGGAAACTGGTCAATTCGCTCTGGGCGTCTTCGAGCCCGATTTCCATGGCGCGGCGCTCATCGCTGAAACTGGCGGCGTTGCGCGACGCGCGGCGTTTCCTCTGTTCGAGGACCGCGCTCATGTAAGCGTCGGAGAACGCGTTCGAAATGCGCGCCGCCCTTGCGGGATCGTCGCTGCGGAAACTGATCGCGATCGTGCTCTCCAGGGCGTCGGCGCGGATCTCGACATTTTTGAGGAGTTCGTCGGCCGCCCAGAGGCGCGCGTCGTTGCCTGGAACGATTTCTCCACCGGTCGCGCGCCGCCACTCGCTTTCGAAATCGCGCATGCTGATGAAGCCCTGGGCGGCGAGCGTGTCGATCACATCCACCGCGACGGTGCGGCTGCGCGCGATTGCGGCCTGCTGGCCGAGGAATTCCGAAACCCGCAGCCGCGGCTCGACGAGGCCGGTCAGCGTGTTGCGCTGGATCGCGTCGACTTGGACGACCGCGGTCGACACGAAGGATTTCGGCAGGACGAGCCCGATGGCGGCCGCGGCGGCGCCGCAGGTCAGGATCGACCACAGGATGATGAGCTTGCGCGCCCCCAGCACCGTGAAAAATGCGAATATTCCCATGGCGCGCTGCGCGTCCTAACGCGGATTGTCGTCGCCGGCCGCGGCGACCGCGTCGCCGCTCGCAGGCGCGGGCGCCGCGCTCTTGCGAAAGTAAGCTATGTTTCCGTCCGCTTGAAGACGATCGATAAATTTCTCGGCCCGCAGGCGCGCATTCTCGTTCAGAAGAATCCTCCGCGCGATGACGGGCCATTCCTCGGACGGCGCGGGCGAGGGGCGCGCGCGCATGATCTTCATGATCTGCGTCTCGCCGGGGCCTTTCAGGACGATGTTGTCGGAGACGGCGTATGCGGCGAGCTGTTCGCGGATTTCGACCGGAAACGACGAAGCGAGACGGCGGGCGTCGCTTACGGAGTAACTGACCTTGTCGGCGGCGAGGCGGCGCTCAAGCTTTGCGAAATCCTTCGCCTCGTCGAAGAGCGGCGTCAGCGCGGCTTCGTCAAACGCCGATGTCGGCATGGTGAGCACGCGGAAATCGTAAACGCGCCGGCGCGCGAAGAGGCTCGGATTATCGGCTATGTAGTCTTCGATCTCCTGGCGCGTCGGCTCGGGCGGCTGGGAGACGATGCTGAGATAGAGATCGGCGAGCGCCTGTTCTTCGGCCGCGCGCATCTGGAGGATCGCATCGGGCCGGCGATGAAGTTCGGCCTTGCGCGCGGCGGCGGCGAGGAGCGTTCGGTTCACGATGCGCTCAACGGCGATGCGCTCGGCGTCGGCGCTGGCTGGCGACAGGCCGAGGCGCGCCATCTCGACGCGCATTTCGCTCAGGGTGATCTCGTGGCCGCCGACCCTTGCAACGACCTGGGTCCTGCCGCTCTCAACCTGGTCGGCGGCCGGGCGCGCCAGGGCCGGCGCCTGTCCGGGAAGAGAGGCGGCGAGAAAGAACGCGGCGACAAAATATATAATCCGCATACAAATACCCTTTACTCCGCACCCGCCTCTTGCGCGCCGCGCGGCTGAAGGAGAAGCGCCAGCATTCGCCGCGCCCGCCACAAGCGGATGCGCGCGAGCACGCCGGCGGCCGCCATCCGGTCTGAGGGACGCTGCAACCGGCGGCTCGCCAGGACCGGCCATAGATGCGCGGCCGGAGAGGCGGCCGTCGCCGCGGCGAGCGCCGACCATTTCAGAGCGCGTCCCATGCCCGCGCCGGCGAGCCCGTTCCAGCGCTCCACGGTCAGCCTGTCCCACTTGCGGACAAGTTCGCGCCAGTCGCGCCGGGCCGGATGCTCCACAACCGGGTTATCGTTAAATGCTAAACGAAGTCCTAGCGCATGGGCGCGCCGGCCCCAGTCGAAATCCTCGCCGACGCCTTTGCGGAACGGGCCGATCGCCTCAGCGGCGCTCCGTGTCACGAACAGATTGGCCGTGGCGGAAAAATGTTTGCGCTCAACATACATTTTCTGCCGAAAGGCGAATACGCGCTCGAAAGCCTCGACAGGGGAAGGCGCGCGCGCATTCACGCATGTGACTTCGATGCGCCCGCCTGAATAGTCCGCGTGCCGCAGGCCTCTCACTCCTGCTTCGATCCAGCCTGGCGCAGCCGCGCAGTCGGCGTCGATGAAGGCGAAGACCTCCCCGCGCGCGGCGGCCATGGCCGCGTTGCGCGCCGGCGCAGCGCCGCGGTCCTCGACCGTGAGCACCGCGACGTTCGCCAAGCCGCGCGCCACGTCGCCGACGCCGCCCGGCGTCGCATTGTCGGCGACGATGATCTCGAAGCGGGAGGCGGGGTAAGTCTGCGCGGCGAGGCTCGCGAGGCATCTCAGCAAACTCTCGCGAACGTCATAATGCGGAACAAGAACGCTGACGAAAGGGCGCGCGCCGCCCTCACGCGCCGCAGAGCTTTGCATAGACACCGAGGTAAAGCTCCTTTTGCAGGTCCCAGGAATACTCAGCGCCCAACCTGGCGCGGCCGCGCTCGCCCATGGCGCGCCGCGTCTGCGGGGACTGGATCAGATTGGAGATGTTGGCGGCCAGCGCGGCCGGATCGTTGTTCGCGGCGTAAAGCGCGGCGTCGCCGGCGATCTTGCGGCATTCGGCGAGGTCGAACATCGCGATCGGCAGCTCATAGGCCATGTATTCGAGGACCTTGTTCATCGCGAGACGGTCGTTGAACGGATTTTTCGGGTCCGAGCCGACGCCGATGTCGGCGGTGACGAACGCTTCGGCCAGCGCCTCACCCGACAGAAACCCGGCGAATGTGACATCGTCGGCGAGCCCGAGGACTTCGGCCTCTGCTTCGAGCCGCGCCCTTTCCGGTCCGTCTCCGGCGACGAGAAGGTGGAACCGGTCGCCGCCCGGCAGCGATTTCAGACGGAGCGCCGCCTTGAGAAGCGCGTCGACCCCGTCCTGCGATCCGATCACGCCGACCCATAAAAGCAGAACCTCCGCGCCCTTGCGAAGCGCCGGATTCGGCTCGGGCCGGTGCAACCGCGAAAGGTCCGGGCTTGAATACACAACCGTGACGTCGCTCTCGGCCTTCCCGCCCTTCTCGAGGGCGATCTCACGGAATGCGGAGTTCGTTGAAATCACCTGGTCGGCGACGGCGAAGGTGCGCCGCTCGGCCCAGCGGGCGAGCGCCATCAGCGGTCCGCCTGCGCGCCCGAGCTTTTCGGCGAGAAGCTCAGGGGTCAGATCATGATGGTCGAAGACGACCTTCGCGCGCCCGAAGCGTTTTGCGACAAGCGCGGGCAGAAAGAGAAAATCCGGCGGATTGCAGATCTGCACGACGTCGATGTCGTCAAGGCCGATCTTGAGGAGCGTCGCCGTCTCGAACGAGAGCGCAGCGGCGTATTCGGCCGCGTAGGCCGGCAGGGCGCGCGCCTCAAGCGGCAGGGGGTGGCGATGGACCGCGATCCCCTCGATGACCTCGTAGGGCGCTTTATAGGCACCCGCCTTCGGCGTGACGACGCTGACGCGCCAGCCTTCGTCGCGCAAGGCCCGCGCCTGTTGCCAGACGCGCCGGTCGGGCGGCACCGTCATGTTCTCCACGATGATCACCGCATGGGGCGCGTCGCGCCTCGCCCGCGCGGCTGCGTCGATCCGCGCCGCCCGCGACGTCGCGCCTTCCATGCGCCTCAATTCACGCGCCGGATCTTCGGCCGTTTTTACCACTAGTCTTAATCCGCAATTAATCGGGAGCGCCCACTGTCTTTTGAATTATATGGGCATTGGATCATTTCGATTGCCTGAAGTAGTTTGATAAAAATGCGGAGATTAAGGTTGCTTCCTGCTGAAAGACGCATCCGGGGGCTGTTTTTTTCGGCGGCCGCCTTCGCCGCGACCGCCGCGCCGGCCGCGGCCGCGACGGCGACTTATGTCGCTCCCTCCTCGATCGCCGAGGGAACGCTGGGCGATCTGTCGACCGCCGGCGACGGGGCCGGTCTCTTTCTCGGGCTCGGCGAGACGCTGGCGCTTGTCTTCGACCAGCCTTTCGCAACGAGCAGGGGCTCGAACGTTTCGATCTTCACCTTGCCCGCCGCGGGCGGCGGGGCGCGGTTCGAGTTCCGCTTCGGAACATATAACGGCGGCGCGCCGAGCTTCATCAACGGCCGCATTCGGCGGCGCGCGGGCGCGGCGGGCAGTTTCGGGAATCTCTTTCAGCGCGGCTGCCGAGCGTTCGACGGTTGCGATTATGTTGAGATCGCCCTCGTGAGGACGAATCGCGGCGCGACAGGCGCCGAGGTGGACTATGTCGCCGTTGACGGCGAGGTCGCCGAGGTCGTCTCGCCGACGCCGGAGCCCTCCATCTGGGCGCTGGCCGTCGCCGGCTTCGCTCTCACCGCCTGGCGGATGAAGGCGGTCCGTCGCCGCCCTCGTCCGGATAAGGCAGACTGGCGACATGCAGAAGCAGGAATGAACCCGCTATAAGGAGCGCCACGGCGAACGGCCCGGCGCCGTTGTTCCCGAGCCAGTTTCCCACGGCGCACACAAGGCAGATCAGAACATAAGGCGTGAGCGGCGGATCTTCGTGTTTGAAGCGGAGAAAAAACATCGCCGCCGTCGCGATGAAAAGCGCAACGGACATCAGATCGAACAGCGTGTTCACCGATCGCAACCTCGCATCAAACCGGCTCCCGGACGCCGGACCGGCGCGGAGCATGCGCCGGCGAACTTAACAATGCTTTGACGGGCCGGATCGGGGATCGCACGCGCGGCGGCGCGCCTATTCACCGGCCGGCGGCCCCGCCTCGCCGTCGTCCCCGGCGCGCTGGGCGTCGCGCAGGGCCCGGAATTCCGCCCCTTCGCGCCAGTTCGGCCAGTCGTCCGAATTGGCCATCAATTTCCCGGTCTCGAGAAAGATGTCGACCGTTTCAGTGATGCCTTCCATGTTCCAGCCGGCGTCATATTCGTCGCCGGGTTTGTGGTAGCGGTTGCTCGCATAATCCGAACGCAGGGCCCGACCGGCCGCGAGCCCGCCGTCGCGCAGGTCGACGCCCCCGTCGGCGTAGAGCATCGGCACGCCCTTCTTCGCGAAAGAGACGTGGTCGGAGCGGTAGAAGTATCCCTTCTCCGGCTCCTCGTCGGGGCGCAGCGTGCGTCCGTATTTCGCCGCCGCCTGGGCGAGCAGGTCCTCCAGCTGCGACGCGCCGAAGCCGACGACGATCATGTCCTTCGAGCCTGGGGTCGGATGCAGCGCGTCGATATTGATCCCGCCGACGATCTGTTTCAGCGGGACCGGCGGGGCCTCGGCCAGATAGGCGGATCCGAGCAGCCCGGATTCCTCCGCCGTGACGGCCGCGACCAAGATCGAGCGCCGCGGGGGTTCGGCGGCGTTCGCGAAGGTTTCCGCAATTTCCAGGATCGCCGCGACGCCGGTCGCATTGTCGACCGCCCCGTTGTAGATCTTGTCGTCGCTGTCTTCGGCCGGGTTCGTCCCGAGATGATCCCAGTGCGCCATGTAGACGACGAATTCGTCCGGGGCCTGCGATCCGCGCAGGACGCCAAGGACGTTCGCATCTTCGCTGCGGCGGATTTTGCTCGCAAGGCTCGCGGACGCCGTCGCGCCCTCCATGATCGCCGGCTTGAAGTCCGCGCCGGCGGCGGCCGCGGTCAGCGCCTCAAGGTCGAGCCCGGCGGTCGAGAAAATCCTACGCGCGGCCTCTTTCGACAGCCAGCCTTCGACCGCAACGCGCGACGCGCCGCCGTCCTCGCGCTCGAGGTCGAGCTGCGGTCCGGTCCAGCCGCCCTCGACGACGCCCCACGGATAGGCCGCGGGCTCGGCGTCGTGGATGATGAGCGCGGCGGCGGCTCCCTGGCGGGCAGCCTCTTCGAACTTGTAGGTCCAGCGCCCGTAATACGTCATGGCCCGCCCGTTGAAGAGCGCGGGGTCTTGGCTTGCGAAACCCGGATCATTGACGAGCATGACTACGGTCTTTCCCGCGACGTCGAGCCCTTCATAGTCGTTCCACTGATATTCCGGCGCGACGATCCCGTAGCCGACGATGACCATGTCGCTTTGCGGGACG
>CAZBOC010000022.1:0-17291 GCA_964493225.1 uncultured Caulobacterales bacterium
CCAACCGGAATAGGAGTTCAGCATCGAGACGACAACGGGCATGTCGGCCCCGCCGATCGGGATGATGATCAGGAAACCGACGATGAACGCGATCGCGGTGATCAGCGCAAAGACGACCGGCGTCTGCCCGCCGCTCATCAGCACCCCGATCAGAATGACCAGAGCCGCCGCCAGGCCGAGATTGATGACGTGTCGCATCGGCAGGATGATGGGCTTGCCCGACATGTTGCCGTTCAGCTTCGCGAAGGCGATGACCGAACCGGAGAAGGTGATCGCGCCGATCGCAACGCCGATGGACATTTCCAGCGCGGAGGATAGGTGGATGTGTCCGGGCTCGCCGATGCCGAACGCCGTCGGGGCGAGAAAGGCCGCCCAGGCGATCAACACCGCGGCGAGGCCCACGAGCGAGTGGAACGCGGCGACGAGCTGCGGCATCGCCGTCATGGGAACGCGGCGCGC
Organism: uncultured Caulobacterales bacterium; assembly: GCA_964493225.1. GTDB lineage: Bacteria > Pseudomonadota > Alphaproteobacteria > Caulobacterales > Parvularculaceae > JAJFFW01. The sequence goes on from CAZBOC010000022.1 coordinate 460, forward strand.
GATGATTGCGCCGGGGATCGCGCCGGCGGCCACCGCCGCGATGATCATCAGCCAGGTCCCGCCACCCTTGTTTTCAAGGACAAAGAGCGTGGTCAGCACGGCGATGACCATGCCGATCATGCCGTAGCGGTTCCCCTCGCGCGACGTTTCGGGCGAGGAGAGACCCCTCAGCGCCATGATGAAAAGGACGCCGGCGGCGATATAGAGAAGTGCGGGTAGGTTCTGCGCCATGGGGGCCTAGCTTCCCTTTTTCTTGTACATGGCGAGCATGCGCTGGGTGACGAGGAAGCCGCCGAATATGTTGACGCTCGCAAGCGCGACGCCGACGAAGCCTAGAATCTTCGGCCAGGTCCGATCGGCCGCCTCGGACAGGTCCGCGCCAAGAGCGATCAGCGCGCCGACGATGACGACCGAAGAAATCGCGTTCGTGACCGACATCAGCGGCGTGTGGAGCGCCGGGGTCACCGACCAGACGACGTAATAGCCGACGAACACGGCGAGGACGAAGATACCGAGGAGATAAACGAACTCCGAGGGCGAACTCAGCATTTCCAGGTTATTGGCGAGACCGTCGGCCATGGTTCTCGCCGTCTCCGCCGCTTCGCTGGCCTCGGCCGCGTTCTGCGTGGCGTCCAAGGCGGCCCGTTCGGCTGTCTCTGCGGCCTGCTCGGCTTCCTCGACCATGTCTTCGACGTTCTTTTCCTGTTCCTGTTTCACGGGCGCGGTCCTATTCCTGATCGTCGGCGGGCGCCGGATCGGCGCCGTTGGCTTTGTCGGCGGCGTTCGCTGCGGCGGTCGGCGGATCCGCCGGCTCGGCGTCGCTGAAGGCGGGATGGACCACCTTCCCCTCGCGGGTCAGCGCTACGCCCTTGATGATCTCGTCGTCCCAATCGACGGCGAACGTGTTCGCCTCCTTGTCGTAGAATGCGGCGACGAAGTTGTAGAGATTCTTCGCGTAGAGGTTCGATGCGTCGGCGGCGAGCCGGCCCGGCACGTTCGTGAAGCCGAGAATGGTCACGCCGTCGCCGTCGACGGCGCGCCCCGGCTCGTTGAGGGCCACGTTGCCGCCCTGCTCCACGGCGAGGTCGACGATCACCGATCCCGGCGCCATGGAACGGACCATCTCCTCACTGACGAGCTGAGGGGCCGGCCGACCCGGGATCAGGGCGGTTGTCACCACGATATTCTGCTTCTTGATATGGTCGGCGACGAATTCCGCCTGGCGGCGATTGAAGTCCTCCGACATCTCTTTTGCATAACCGCCTGAGGTTTCGGCATTTTTCATCGCCTCTTCATCGACGGTGACAAATGTCGCGCCGAGCGACTCGACCTGCTCTTTCGCCGCGAAACGCACATCGGTCGCCGAAACCACCGCGCCAAGCCGGCGGGCTGTCGCGATCGCCTGGAGGCCCGCGACGCCCGCGCCCATGACGAACACCTTGGCCGGGGCGACCGTGCCCGCGGCCGTCATCATCATCGGCATGGCGCGGCCGTAATGGGCCGCAGCGTCGATCACCGCCTTGTAGCCGGCGAGATTCGACTGTGAGGAAAGGACGTCCATTGACTGAGCCCGCGTAATCCGCGGCATGAAGTCCATGGCGAAAGCGTCCACCTCGGCCTGCGCGAAGCGTTCCAGCGCTTCCGGATCATTGTAAGGCGAAAGGATCCCGGCAAGCCGCGCGCCGCCTGCGATCGCGCCGATTTCGTCAGCGGTCGGGCCGCTCACCTTCAGAACAAGATCGGCCCCGGCGGCGGCTTCACCGGCGTCTTTCGCAATCGCCGCGCCCGCTTGCCTGAATGCCTCGTCGGTGAACTGCGCGCCGGATCCCGCGCCGGTTTCGACGACGACCTCCGCGCCGAGGGCCGCGTATTTTTTCACCGTTTCCGGCGACGCCGCGACCCGCGTTTCACCATCGCGCGTTTCTTTGAGCACGGCGATCTTCATAATCGCTCCTGTTTAACGGACAGCCCCTGCGCCCCGACGAACGCGCCGATGACGGGGCCTCAATGCGAGAAAAACGTCCTAACGACAAAGAACACGGCGAAATAGGTCAATATCGCCGCAAGCAGCGCCACCCCGATCCCGTTTGCAAGGACCAGGTTGGTGAAGAACATCGTCAACGCCAAGGCGAACGGTACGCCGATTTCGCCTGAAGCGCGCATCACCGCGCCGTAAGTCCTTCGGTGTTCCTCCGCTTCGAGCGGAGGTTTCACGGTCTCATCGACCATCGCCCAGAGCCCCATTTCGCTTTGCCGTAGCCGGTTTACTGCCGGAATTCAGATGACTGGGCAAGGCTTAAGCGCCGCCCTGTGAAGATTTGATCTCATCCGCCGACCCGCACCGGCCAGCAGCTGAACAGCATGCGCAAGGTCGAAATGAACGCGATCGGCTGGTCCATCATCAGATGGTGGTGGCCGGCGGGCACGATCACGAAGGGCGCGCGCCCTTCGGTCTGTCGGCGCAAATGCTCAAAGCCGTCGCCCTGCGCGAAGGCTGAAGCCTCGCCGTAAATGAATGCGAGCGGGCAGCGCGGCGCGATAAAGAGATCGCGGTCGAAGTGGATGTCGAAGTTGCGCCCCTGCATGGGATCGAATTTCCAGGTCCAGCCGGCCCCGCCCTCGGGCCTCGGCGCGCGGGTCAACCCTTCGCGGGCGATATAGTCAACGAGGTAATGCTCGTCGCAGGGCTGGTTCGGCAGAAAGCGGAAGCGGGAAATCGGCTCTTCAATCGTCTCGTATACGCGATTGGTGCGCGGTTTGACCGGCTCTTCCTTCTGCGCCTTCATGACGGTGTAGCCCTCATCCGGATCGGGCGCGCCGATCGGACTGTCGATGACGACCGCCCCGGCGAGCCGCTCGCCGGCCCGCTCCACGGCCGCGAGGGTCGACCAGCCGCCGAAACTGTGCCCGACAATGAAGGGGCGACCATGCGCGGAAAGTCCGCCCGCCTCCACGACGCCCAGGATCTCGTCGACGAGACAATCGGTCGAATAGCGCGCCCGCCAGTCGGAGTCCCCGGCCCCCGAAAGATCAAGGGCCGCGACGCGGAAGCGCTCCGCGAAAGACGGCGCGAAGGGCCGCCACCAATTGCGATGGGCGCGCCCGCCATGGACGAAAAGCAGCCCGCGCCTTCCAACCTCTCCCCAGGCGCTGTAGCGGATCGCCGCCCCCTTGACGTCGACCGAGCATTCCTCGGACGGAGCGGCGATCGCGCGCTCGAACCACTCCGGCGCCGGCGGTTTGGCGCCCTTCAAATGGGCGAGCGGGCGAATATGGTCGGATGTCTCGTTCGCGTTCATCAAGGCTTCTTTCGCTGGAAATCCTGGTTTCCGGCCCGCGCCCCACAGTCGGACGGCGCGACCGGCAGCCGCGCGCGCTCCTTCCTACCGAACCGGCGCGCCGTGCGCAAAGCATTCAGCCGCCATGCGCCGCGCCAGTATTCACTTCTTAACAATGAGTAAAAGCTCACTCTTTTCTGGCCCGTATTGAAACGCCTTAAAGTGAACTTTAACCGTCCGGATGATAGGTGAATGGCCTGTTCACCAGTTGTGAAAGGCCGACATTCCCGATGGCGAAAACCGTATTGATCGTCGACGACGACCCGACCCAGCGCCGCATCATGCGCGCCGTCTGCGAAAAGGGCGGCTATCCCGTGATGCAGGCGGCCTGCGGCGAGGATGCGCTGGCGCTCTTGCAAAGCCAGGAAGGGCGCGAGATCGCCGTGATGATGCTCGACCTCAGAATGCCCGGGCTCGGCGGCATGGAGACGCTCAAGCGCGCGAAATCCTCCCGCGAGGAGCTGCCGGTGATCGTCCTCACCGCCCAGGGCGGCGTCGACACGGTCGTCGAGGCGATGCAGAACGGCGCGGCGGATTTCTTCGTCAAGCCCGCCTCGCCAGAGCGCGTCATCGTCTCGATCAACAACGCCCTCAACATCACGACGCTCAAGGGCGAGGTCTCGCGCCTCAAACGCCAGCGCGACGGCGCCATGGGCTTTAAGGATCTCATCGGTTCGAGCGCGGCGATGGCCCATGTCGCGCGGCTCGGCGAGCGGGCGGCGGCGTCGAACATCCCGATACTGATCACTGGCGAAAGCGGCGTCGGCAAGGAAATGATCGCCCGGGCCATTCAGGGGACCTCGGAACGCGCCGGCCGGCCGTTTGTGACGGTGAACTGCGGCGCTGTGCCGGAGAACCTGGTCGAGAGCATTCTCTTCGGCCACGAAAAGGGTTCGTTCACCGGCGCGACGGCCAAGCATATCGGCAAATTCCAGGAGGCCGACGGCGGCACCATCTTTCTCGACGAAGTCGGAGAGTTGCCCCTCGACATGCAGGTCAAATTGCTGCGCGTCTTGCAGGAAGGCGAAGTCGACCCGGTCGGCGCCAAGCGGCCCGTCAAGGTCGACGTGCGCATCATCTCGGCGACGAATCGCGATCTCGCCGAAGAGGTCAAGACCGGCAATTTCCGCGAAGATCTCTATTATCGCCTCAACGTCTTCCCCATCGTCGCACCGCCCCTGCGCGACCGGCCGGAAGACATCCCCGCGCTGATTGAGCATTTCATCGGGCGCTACAACGCCGAGGAACGCCGCGACGTGCGCGGCGTGCGCCATGAGGTCATGGAAGTCCTGAAGCGCCAGCCCTGGCCGGGCAATGTGCGTCAGCTCGAAAACACCATCTTCCGCGCCGTCGTTCTCGCCGAAAACGCCTATCTCGGCGCCAGCGACTTTCCCTTTCTCGCCGCCGAATTCGAGGCGGCCGGCGTCGAGGCCGGGCCGCCGATGGCGGATTTCGACGACGGTCGGGAGGACGCCGCGAGCGTCGCCGGCTCCGGGAGGCTTGACCCGTCGGACCACAACGCCAGCCGCGTCGACCTTTTTGACCGAGAAGGCCATCTGCGCACGCTGCAGGAAATCGAGCGCGACCTCATCATGCTGGCGATCGAGACCTATGACGGGCGCATGTCGGAGGTCGCGCGCCGCCTCGGCATGGGCCGCTCGACGCTCTATCGAAAGATTCGCGATCACAGCCTCGAAATCAAACGGGCGAGCTGAAGAAATCGGCCCTGAGCGAAGATCTCATGGGCGCGGGGCCATGCGCCGGGCCCCGGGAGACCGCCGCGCAACACTGACCGCGGCGCGGCGGCGCAGGCCCGTCTTGCCGAAGCCCTAGGCGTCGCCGAGCGCGGACAGGTAGAGATCGAGAAGCGCCTCCTGCTCCTGGCGGTCGGCGCGATCCATCTTCCGGATGCGGATCACCTGTCGGAGGATCTTCGAATCATAGCCTTCGCCCTTCGCTTCGGCGTAGACCTGTTTCTGGTCCTCCATGATCGCGGCTTTCTCCTCGTCGAGCCGTTCGATGCGTTCGACGAAGGACCGCAACCGGTCCGCCGCGACCGTGCTCGCGCCCGGCCCCGGAATTTCAACGTCGGGTTTGATGGCGCCTGATCCGTCAGCCATGAAGCCTTATCCTCCTCGCCGGCGCGCCCGCGGAGTCTGAATAATCCGCACGCAGATGAAAAACGCGCATTGTTCGGGTACGAGATAAAAACGCGTCGAGGCCCTTGGCAAGGGGATATCGGCGCTTGGGGAAAACGATCGCGTCTTCGGGGAAACCGGGGAAAACAAGAAAAGGCGAGCGACCAGCCCCCGCGCCTAGATCTCCTGGCCGTCGAGCTCCCGGCGCAACGCCCGCGCGCGGCGGCGCACGTAATCGTCGTGGGGATTCCACTCCAGCACCTTCTGGTACATGGCGTAGGCCTCGCGCTTTTCGCCGCTCTCAAGGAGCCAGTTCGCAAGAGCGAGGCGCACGCCGAAATGGCGGGGCTCCAGCTCGATGGCTTTTGAAAAGTCGGCCACCGCGCCGGCTTCGTCCTCTTCGTCCATGCGCACGAAGCCGCGCAGCGCATAGCCGGCCGCAAAATTCGGCGACAGGCCGACGACGTGGTCGAGGAGCGCGAGGGCGAGCGCGGCCTGGCCGTCCTTCGCCTTCTCGTTGGCGCGGTCGTAAAGGAGATCGACGGTGTCGCTTTCCGCTTCGGCCCAGATTTCGAGAATGCGATCGACCGTTTCATCGGCGCTGATCGCATCTCCGGTGCGCAACTCGGTGAAGAGCGCGTCAAGCCGCGGGTCGGTCTGATCGGCCGCCGCTCCGGCGAAGACCCCGATGCTCATGAAAAATACGAGTAGAAACAACCGCATCGCTTTATGATAACGCGATATGCGAATGCTTCCAACCGAAATTATCAATGGACGAGCCGGTGCGGCGCGAAGGACGGTCCCGGCGCCTAGCCCTGACGCGCCTTGAACCGCCGCTGCGTCTTGTTGATCACGTAAACGCGGCCGCGGCGCCGCACGACCCGGCAATCCTTGTGCCGGCGTTTCAGCGATTTGAGCGAGCTTTTGACTTTCATGGCGCGTTGGTCCGTTTGTGCAGCGCGCGCTATAAAAAATCGCCCGCGCCTTGTCAAACAAAAAGCCTTTCGAGGGGGGCGGACGTCAAATGGGAGCGCGGAAATAGACGCCGCCGTGGGTCGGTCGGGGAACGCGCGTCGTCCCCGGAAAGCTGAGGGGCAGTTTACGCAGGCTTCGCACCGCCAGATAGGCGAAACATTCCGCCTCGAGATCGTCGCCGCGCCAGCCGACGTCCTCGGCGGCGGCCACCGGCGCTTCGAGAGCCTTCGACAGCGCCTCCATCATCGCCGGATTGCGACGCCCTCCGCCGCAGACGATCCACTCGCCCGGCGGCGCCGGCAGGAATTTCTCCGACGCCCGCACGCAGGCCGCCGAGAAAGCCGTCAGCGTCGCCGCGCCGTCGGCTGTGGCGAGATCGAGGACGGGATCGAGCTTGAAATCATACCGGTCGAGGGACTTCGGCGGGGGCCGCCTGAGATAGGGATTGAGCAGCATCATCCTCAGGACTTCGGTGCGCACCCGGCCCTGGCGCGCGAGCGCCCCGTCGCGGTCCATGGGCTCGCCCGTCCTGAACTCGACCCACTCGTCGACGAGGCCGTTTCCGGGCCCGCAGTCAAACGCGACGAGGTCGCCCTCCCCGCCGCCGGCGGGCGCATAGGTGATGTTGGCGACGCCCCCGAGATTGACGACGCCGACCGCGTGCTCGCGCTCCAGTCGCCTTACGAGGGCGCCGTGATAGACGGGCGCAAAAGGCGCGCCTTCTCCGCCCGCTGCGACGTCGGCTGCGCGAAAATCCGCGACGACGTCGATCCCGGTCTCCTCGGCGAGGACCGCGCCGTCGCCGATCTGCCATGTGCGGCCGACCTCGTCGCGCGATTTCGCCGGCCGGTGGAGGATCGTCTGCCCGTGAAAGCCGACGACGTCGACGGCGTCGCGCTTAAGCCCCGCCTTTTCCCTGAGCTTGTCAACGGCTGCGACATGGGCGGCGGTCACCTCGCCGGCCGCCTTGCCGATGTCGGCGGCTCCGTCGCGGCCTTCGAGCGCGGCCTTGATCGCGCGCCGGATCCAGATCTTCAGGTCGCGCGAATAGGGCTCGAAATGGGTCGGCCCCGGCTCGACGCGGCCCTCCCCGTCGGTCGAAACCAGCGCGGCGTCGATTCCGTCGAGCGAAGTCCCGCTCATCAGCCCCATGGCGGTCAGCATAGTCATCGCCCAACCCTAGCCCGATTTCTTCTCGGAAACGTAACCGAATGCCCATGGGGCGCGGCCCGCCTCCGGCGCTGGATCTTTGCGCCACGGCACCGTAGATCAGGCGGTCCGAAATCAAGGGCGCGGCCATGACGACGTATCAATCCGATTTCCTGAGGGTGCTCGCCGAGCGCGGTTTCATCCATCAGGGCACGAACCTTGAAGGCCTTGACGATTGCGCGGCCCGGGAGACGCTGAGCGGCTATATCGGCTTCGACGCCACGGCGGCCTCGCTCCACGCGGGCTCGCTGATCCAGATCATGATGCTTTACTGGCTGCAGCAGACCGGCCACCGCCCGATAGCGCTCATGGGCGGCGGGACGACCAAGATCGGCGATCCCACCGGCAAGGACGCCCAACGAAAGCTTCTCACGGACGCCGACATCGACGCCAACATCGCGTCCATCAGGGGCGTTTTCTCCCGCTTCCTTCGCTTCGGCGACGATCCGGCGGACGCGGTCATGGTCAACAACGCGGACTGGCTAGACGAACTCGGTTATGTCGCATTCCTGCGCGATTACGGCGTGCACTTCACGATAAACCGCATGCTCACGTTTGATTCCGTCAAGCTCCGCCTCGACCGGGAAAGTCCAATGACGTTCCTGGAATTCAACTACATGCTGATGCAGGCCTACGATTTCCACGAACTCTACAACCGTTTCGGCTGCCGGCTCCAGATGGGCGGCTCCGACCAGTGGGGCAACATCGTCAACGGCGTCGAGCTTTGCCGGCGCAAGGACGGCGCCGAGGTGTTCGGCCTGACCACGCCGCTCCTGACGACCGCATCGGGCAGGAAGATGGGAAAAACCGAAAGCGGCGCGGTCTGGCTGAACGCCGAACTCTTCTCGCCGTACGATTACTGGCAATACTGGCGCAACACGGAGGATGCGGACGTCGGAACGATGCTCGCGCGCTTCACGACGTTGCCGATGGGCGAGGTGCGCCGGCTCGGCGCTCTACAGGGCGCCGAGATCAACGAGGCGAAGAAAATCCTCGCAACCGAGGCGACGGCCCTCCTGCACGGCGCGGACGCTGCGCGCGATGCGGCCGAGACGGCGCGGCGCGCCTTCGAGGAAGGCGCCGCGGCGGAGGGCCTTCCGAGCGTAGCCGTGGCCGCCGACGCGCTTGAAGCAGGGCTCGATCTTCTCCAGCCCTTCATGGAGGCCGGCCTGATCGCCTCCAAAAGCGAGGGGCGACGCCACATCAAGGCGGGCGCCCTCAAGGTCAACGACGCGCCCCTCGCCGAGGAACGGCCATTGAGCGCGGCGGATCTGCGCGACGGAACGATCAAGCTCTCCATCGGCAAGAAAAAGCACGCGCTCGTTGCGCCGATCTGACGGGTTCGCTTGCGCCTAGGGCGGCGTCGGCTCGGAAGCGCGGTCTCCATCGGCAAAATAGCCGTCCAGCGAGGGTCGTTCGGGCTCGAAGATGCGACGCATGAAGCCCGGCGCCAGCGCCGAAAGCGGATTGACGGAAATCTTAGGGGCCGCGACCGATCCTTTGACGGAATAGCTGAGCGCCACGACGCCTTCACCGTCCCGATTTACGAAGAGATCGCCGATGACCGGCGCCTTGCCGAGGAAGGAATTGACCTGGTAGGCGGGCGCGACGGCGCCGGAGAGGTCGATCCCGCCGCCGGCCGCGCCGGCGATCCATCCTTCCGCAGACAATCCGACCGACGGGCCGGCGGCGCGCAGGTCGCGAAGGACGAGGGCGTCTTCGCGCAGGGCGAATTCCGCGAAGGCCTGGGAGATGTCGATCCCGTCGCCGTTGACGAGATTGGCGAGGCCGGTGAACGAGCCGGCGGCGAAGATTTGCGCGAGCAGCGGCGTGTCGACGATCGTGAAATTACGCGCCTCCAGCACGCCCTTGAGCCCGCCAGCCGCGCGCTCGCCCTCTCCGGCCGAATTCCCGCTGCGCACGAAAAAGTCGATGACGCCTTGTCCGCCGCGGACCGAACTCAGTCCGAAGACGCCCTTCAGAAGATCGCCGATATCGTCCGTACGCGCCTCGATCGTCTGTATCGGTCCGTCGACGCCCCCGGCCATCGCAAGACCGACGGAGAGGGGCGCGCCGTCCTCGCCGCGCGCGGAGGCGGAAAGGCGCTGAATGCGCTCCGCGTCTCGCCAGAAACTGACATCGGCGTCGAAATATCGCACGCCGCCGCGCAGTTCGAGCGCGTCGACCTGCGTTCTGACCTCGACGCCCGCGCCCCAGTCCACGCCCGCATCGCCGCCGCCGTCGCCTTCAGCGCCGCGCCGCCCGGCGCCTGTCGCCGCGCCTCGCGACGCCGCCTCGATCATCGGCCCGAGATTGAGATAGGGGCCGCTGACGAGAAGCTTGAGCGCGCCGCGTTCGTCGCGGCTCGCCCGGGCGAAGAGGTCGGCCGCGCCGTCGAAATACAGGCGGGAGACCGCCGCATTCTCGACGCGACCGTTTGCGCCCAGGAAGACGTCGCCCGCGATCTCGACGCCCTCGCCTTCGATGTTGAGATGGCGCACCGAAACGCCTTGAGGCGACAGGGAGAGCGACAGCGATCCGGTCGCGGGCGCGCCATCGGCCTTCACCCAGCCGATCGGATCGAACAGCAGAATGGCGTCCGTGAAGTCCGTACTGAGAGAAACCTCCTTGATCGCGCCGAGATCGCCGACGGCTTCGGCGTCGAAGCTGACGGCGCCGCGCAGAAACTGCCGCGTCGCCACGCCGAAGATGTCCGCTGTCGCGCTGTCGACCTCTCCCTTGACGCGAAAACGCGAGCGGTCGCCCTCGGCGTAGAACAACTGCCGCCAGTCGAGCGTGACCGGCGATCCGCCGAACAGGCCTTCTGCTGCAACGCTCATCTCGTCCGATTGCAGATCGACCGCGCCTGAGGCGGAGTCGAGCGAGACGCCCGCGTAAAGATCCTCAACGTTAAGATCCTCAAAGGTCGCGCGCCCGGTGAACCTGTAGCGGTTTCGCGGCACGACGCGGCGGTTCGGACGCATAATCTCGATGCGCGCGCGCGCAGGACCGGAAAAGGCGCGCGGGTCGACGCCGGTCGGCTCAAGGAGCAGGAGCGGCGGTTCGTTCAGAACACTGAGAATATCGCCGGCGTCCCCCTCCGCCGTGAAGCGGAAATAACTCGGCGAGCCTCTCGGTCGAAAGGCGGTGAAGTCGACGCCGCCCTGCGAAAGGACGATGTCGCCAACGCGCCCGGCGGCTTCGGCGATCGTGAACCGATTGCCGTTGAGCACGGCGTCGCCGCGCGCGTCGGTCAGCGGCGTCATGCCGGGCGCGTATTCGACCGTCGCGCCGGAGAGCCGGAAAGTTACGTCGAGCGCCTCGTTCGGCAGACCGCCCGCCGCGTCGAGTTCGCCGACGCCGAGGTCGAGCCGGGCCCGCAGGTTCGACACGCGCCCCCTCGAAATGCGTTCACGGACGAAATCCCGCGCGCCGAGCCCGAGGTCGACCGGCCACAGGGCGAGCACGTCGTCCGGGCTCAATTCGCCGCCAACGACGAAGTCGGCCGCCATCGCCGGCGAGGGAGCCTTCGCTTCCCCGCTTGCGCGCGGGGCCTCAAACGAAATGCGCCCGCTCGCCGGATTTCCGTTGATCCGCGCCGCGAGCGCGTCGACGGCGAAATGGCGCCGGCGCGCATCATAGGCCCCTGAAAGCGCGAGTTCGTCGACCGAGACCCGATCCGGGAACACGCCGTTGTCGGCGATGTCGAGGTCATCGGCCTGCAAATCAAAGCGGATCGACGACGGCGCAATCGTGTCGCCGTCGAACGCAACCCCCACGATCCCCCTCACTTCGCCGCTCCCGCGGGCGGTCTCGAAGTCGAGCCCGTGCAGATCGAACTCGCCGCGCGCGGGATCGAAATCGGCGGCGAGGGCGATGCGCCGGAACGGCGTCGCCGCCCCGGCGAGCCGGATTTCGCCATCCGCCGCAGAACCCTTGAGCGAGGAGCGCAGGATGTCGCCGTCCTCGGTCATGGTCACCTCCGCGGCGCCGGAGACCGGGGCGCGCATGATCGAAGCGCGCTGGCCGAAAAACACCTCGAGGAGATCGCTGACCGGCGCGTTTTGCAGCCTCAGCGACGCATCGATCAGACGGTCTTCCTCGTTGAGCGAGACGGCGAGGCGAACCCTCGACGCGCGCCCGTCTTGGAGGAAATCGGCGTCGATCCTGCCGGCGTAGCCCTGCGGCGTGCGCGCGACGCGCGCCTCGGCGCGCTCGGAACGCCAGCGCCGCCCCGTCGCCTCGTCCTCGAAACGCAGCGTCGCGTTTGACAGGACGGCGCTCTCAAGGACGTCCCGCAGATAGCGGCTGCTGCGGATCAGACGCGCCAGATTCGTTTCGCCTTCCGCGCCGGCGGCGCCCGCGCCGTAGTCGATCCGGTAGCGGCGGTCGGCGCTCCGGCGCAGCAGGATCTCCGGGCGCTCGAGTATGACGGTGCGGGGTCGAAAGCGCGCGTTGAGAATCTCGCGGACGGTGAAATTGAACCGCGCATTGTCAAGCGTCACGATCCGCCGGCCGGCCTCGTCGACTACGGTCAGTCCGTCCAGGAACAGATCATAGGCCCCGTCGATCTTGTCGCGCGCGAGGTGGATCCGGTCAATATCAGCGCTATGCCCCGGCGGGAGTTGCCGGTCGACGGCGACTTCAGCGGCCGCCTCGAAAAAGTCGAGATAAATCGGCCCCTGATCGACTCGCCAGAAGAGATAGCCCGCGCAGGCGGCGAACACCGCGAGAAGCGCGCCGACGACCTCGATCGAGAGAATCGCGAAATTCAGCAGTTGCGATCTCATCCAAACCGCCCGCAAACGCGCCCCGTTCGGCGCCCCTCGCCCATGCGGCCCGCAAGCGCCGCGGGGGCGATTGTTCTCCTGCTCGGCGTGCGGTGAAAAGTAGCCTTCATTGCAAGCGACAATTTGATACACCGCTGGTCTTATCGCGGAAACTGAAGGAGAGGCGCGTGTCGTCAGTCGAAGAGGGCTCGAAAGCGCCGGCGTTTACGTTGCCGGCGGACGGCGGCCGCAAGGTCGCGTTGAAGGATCTGAAAGGCAAAAAGGTCGTTCTCTATTTTTATCCGAAGGACGACACGTCCGGCTGCACCAAGCAGGCGATCGCATTCACCGAAGCCGGCGACGAATTTGATAAGGCGGGCGCGGTCGTGATCGGCGTTTCCAAAGACAGCGTCGAAAAACATGACAAATTTAAGGCGAAACACGACCTCGGCGTCACCCTCGCCTCGGACGCAGACGGCAAGGTCCTGGAGAAATATGGCGTCTGGGTCGAAAAAAGCATGTACGGCAAAAAGCATATGGGCATCGAACGCTCGACTTTCCTGATCGACGACAAGGGCGTCGTCCGGCGGGTCTGGCGCAAGGTGCGCGTGCCCGGGCATGTCGAGGCCGTCCTCGACGCGGCGCGCGACCTCTAGGCGACGCGTGGCGGACGCCTCCCGACCCGGCTCGAGCGACAGCCCAGCGCGCGCAGATCCCTTCGCAGCCGCGCGCGCCGTCCTGATGGCGGCGACGCCGAAGGCGAAAACCGCGGCCGCTTCCGCCGCAAGCATCGCGCTGCAACGCGCCAACGAGGCCGTGCGGTTCGAGGCGGGCGCGGCGCCGGACAGGCCCGCCCGCCCGGCCCTGCCGACTCTCGCCCCGCCGCACGCCATGCCGCGCCGACGCCTGAAATCGCAGTCCGGACGGATCGCCCTTCTCCACGCGGTGGCGCACATCGAATTCAACGCGATCGACCTCGCCTTCGACATGGCGGTGCGCTTCGCTGCGCAAGTGGAGCGCGCGGGCCTGGACGCGCAGGCGTTTTTCGCAGACTGGATCGGCGTGGGCGGCGACGAGGCGCGCCATTTCGGCCTGGTCGCCGGCCGCCTGGCAGGGCTCGGCGCGGCCTACGGCGATCTGCCGGCCCATGACGGATTGTGGACGGCGGCCGCCCGGACCGCAGACTGCGTCCTCGCCCGCCTCGCCGTCGCGCCCATGGTTCTCGAGGCGCGCGGCCTCGACGTCACGCCGGGCATGATCGAAAAGCTAGACGCTGCGGGCGACCGAGAGAGCGCGGACATTCTCCGGACGATTTACGAGGAGGAAATCGGCCATGTATCGGTCGGTCGAATCTGGTTTGATCGAATGTGCGACGCTCGGGGTCTTGCGCCCGAAGCGACGTTCCGGCGCCTCGTTTCAGAACGTTTCCACGGGGCGCTGAAGCCCCCTTTCAATCACGCCGCAAGGGCCGCCGCGGGGCTTCCCGAAGCCTATTACATCGCCTGAAACACTTCCGGCTGGAACGAAATTTGCTGCGCTAACCATCTGGAAATGCTTCGTAATAACCAAGGCCCACGGCCCTGTGAAAAACTATGGTTACTTCATCACATAACTGTTGCGAAATCACGGTAGATAGGCTGCAATATCTTAAGGGGCTAGGGTGTACGACGCAGGGAAGCGTTAAAGGGGCGTGTTAATGGGCCGAAAGTCCGGCAGCGTGAATCGTGTTGTCAGCCGCTTCTTCAAAGAGCGACAGATTTACCATCGCAGCGACGGCGTCGTTCACTTCATCTCGATGTCGACAAAGACCCAGATCGCGCTTGCGACGGTTGTGGGCGCGGCTTTGCTCTGGGTGGCCTACGCCTCGGTCAACGTGGTCTTCAAGGAACAGATCATCGTTGCGAAGGAGCGCGATTCGCGACGCATGGAGCAGGACTACAACCGGCAGATCGTCAAACAGCAACAGGCCTACGCGGAAATCGACACGCTCAACAAGGTCATGCAGGCCGAGTTCGACGCGACGATGGACGAAATCGTCAATCGCCATCAGACCCTGCGGAACATGGTCGAGCGCTCCGCCGCCGCGGCGCAGAGCCTTGAAAGGCTCTCCGAAGAGCTCGCGCGCGCCGGGGCCCCCAACGGCCAGAAGCCGTCGAACGGCAATCGCGTCATGATCGACGTCGCGCCCGCCGAGCCCACGCCGCGCCAGTCCCGCATCGAGACCTTGCGCCGCCGGGCCGTGGAGGAAGCGCGGGAGAAACACTCCGCCGTCGTTCCCGAAAACAGCGCCGCAGCGAGCGTCATCGGCAAGATGCACGCTGCTTCCGCCGATCTTTTCGTGGAACAGATGGTGCTTCTCGCCTCGCTGGAGGAGCGCGTTGCGGAAACGGCCGAAGAGTTGCGGCTCGTAATGCAGAGCACGGGGATCGACGCCGGCGCCCTGATCCAGCCGGCGAAAATCCGCAACGTGGCGCTCGCCCAGGGCGGCCCCTTCATCGATCCCGAAAACAGGGCCGAGACCGGCACCTTGTTCTTTCGCCACGCCAACCGCGCGGCCGTTCTCGTGGATGAACTCGCGGCCGTCCAGGGCGTCATCGACAGCGTGCCCCTCTCGTCGCCGCTGACCGTCAATCGCCGCTTCACGAGCGGCTTCGGCGTGCGACGCGATCCGATCAACGGACGCCGCTCAAATCACTACGGCATCGATTTCGCCGCCGCATGGGCCTCGCCCGTAAACGCGACCGCGTCCGGCGTCGTGAAATTCGCGGGCGTGCGTTCCGGCTTCGGCCGCGTGGTGGAGATCGACCACGGCAATGGTTTCGTAACGCGTTACGCCCATCTTCATCGATACGTCGTGAAGGCCGGGCAGAAAGTCTCGTTGCATCAAAAGGTGGGGGAGCTGGGGAATAGCGGACGGAGCACGGGTCCTCACGTCCATTACGAAATTCTCTACAAAGGAAGACAGCGCAACCCGCAGCGCTTCATCGAGGCAGGCAGATATGTATTCGAAGGCTAAGGACAAACACGCCGGCGACGCCAAAATCAGCGTGTCGGCACCGGACGCGAACGCACAGAATGCGCCCGCAAACAACGCGTCGGCAAAACGCGCGGCGCCGTCCAAGCAGCCGCCCGGCGTTCCCTCGATCATCTCGGCGGACGTGATCATCAACGGCAACATCAACGCCAGCGGCGAGGTCCAATTCGACGGCTCCCTCGAAGGCGATATCAAGGCCGCGATGCTGATCATCGGTGAGAAAGCGTCGGTCAAGGGCGAGGTTATCTGCGAGCGGGTGACCGTGCGCGGCCGGGTCGAAGGGGGCATCCGCGCCAAGCAGGTCTCGCTCGCATCGACCGCTCACATCATGGGCGACATCGTCCATTCCTCCCTCGCTGTCGAGAACGGCGCCCATTTCGAAGGCGCCTGCCGACACTCTGACGATCCCCTGTCGGAGGCAGCGTCACGCGATTTCCGCAAACAGCGCCCGGTCACGGCGCCGGCCCAGTCGCGACCGGTGACGAGCGCGCGCAACGACGGCGTCCAGGACGCGAACGGCGCGCCGTCGGGCTCGTCAAGCGGCGACGCGCCGTCGTTTCTCGCCCCGAACCGTTCGCCGTTGCGTTAACGACCACGCGCGGGTCCGGCGTCGACCGGGGGCCTCGGAGGCCAGCCTGATTAAAAATCCGCCGCATTGCGCTCCGCCGCGGGCCCACTTATCTCTATCGGGCTGCCCGGCCCGTTAGGACGACATTCCCCGGGGCCTTACACACACGAACGGGAGCCGGCTCTGTCCTCGGCCGTGGCCTTGGACAACTGGCGCCCACCTGGTCCTTTGGGTCCAGGGCGAATAACCAGTCCGACGGCCAGGGCGGCGCTTTCTCTTTCGCAAGATCCGGCGGCGACCTGAATGATCGGCCCGTTGAAAACCTGGATCGATCCGGCGAAGGGGCTTATGCGCCAAAAGCTCGCGGCCGAACGCGCCGCGGCGGCGAAAGCAAGGCCCGACGCCCCCAGGCATGCTGCGCGGTGCTTCCTCGACGCCATCACGGTCGCGCAGGAAACAACGGTCGCGCTCTACCATCCGATCAACGACGAGCTTGACACCAAGCCCCTCGGCGAGGAATTGCTGCGCCGCGGCGCGGAAATTTGCCTGCCCGTCGTCGAACGCAAAAACGCGCCCCTGGCGTTTCGCCGGTTCACCCCCGGCGCGGCGCTCGTGAGAGGCCGCTACGGCGTGATGACGCCCTGCGACGACGCGACCGTCTGCGATCCGGAAATCATCGTGGTCCCCCTCCTCGGTTTCGACCGCCGCGGCGGACGGCTCGGCTATGGCGGCGGCTATTACGACCGCACGCTCGCGGCGGTCCGCGCCGTCCGCGACGTTCTCGCCGTCGGCTACGCCTAC
>CAZBOC010000023.1:0-16648 GCA_964493225.1 uncultured Caulobacterales bacterium
GCGGGGCCGTCCGCATGGCACTCTTTTCAAAACCCGGGGGGCACGGCGGGCGGCGTCGATGATTTCCGTGAAGATCACCGCGTCTAGCGGCGCGACCTCGCTCGGCTTCAGCACCATCGTGCAGCCGGCGGCGAGCGCCGGCGCGACCTTCGCGGCGATCTGGTTCAACGGCCAGTTCCAGGGCGTGATCAGGGCGCACACGCCGACCGGCTCAAAGCGGATTGTGGTCGTCCCCTGGGAGCGTTCGAATTGAAACTCTTTGAGAACGCGGATGACCTCCCCGAAATGGCCGCGGCCCGCAGGGGCCTGCGCCATGCGCGCGAGCCCGTCCGGCGCGCCCATTTCGGCGGAGATGGCCGCGGCGATCTCGTCGCTGCGTTCCTTCAGTCCTGCAAGGATCGCGTTGAGGAGTTCAATGCGCTCTGCGACCGAGGTCGCGGAAAATGCTGGAAACGCCGCTTTTGCGGCCGCGACGGCCCGGTCGACGTCCGCCGCGGAGCCGAGGGCCGCCTCGCCGATCACCTCCTCCGTAGACGGATTGATAATTTCCCGCCGGTCGCCGCCGAGCGGCGCGACCCATTCGCCGCCGATATAAAACTTGGTCGCGTCGGGAAGAGACATGGAAAAGCCTCGCTCTAGAATTTCCGAAACATTACTGTCCGCGAGAGCGCGTCCATGAACCGGGCCGCCTCGCATCACCCCGACGCTACCGACAGCGCCCGACCCGCGCAAGCAAGGCGCGCAGACGCCGTGCGCCGACCCAACGCCTTTGAGAACGGGGCGGCCGTCGCACCGTGGAGCAGGATGCTCAGGAAAACGGTGATGTAGACCACAGCCTCGATCTGCGTCAGGCGCTCCGATCCTTCGTGCTCCACCGCGATCAGGAGGAAGAGGATCGAGGCCAGCCCGCGCGGGCCAAACCAGCCGATAAAGCCGATCGAGGCGAGGTCAAGCTTCGCGCCGACGAGAGAGATCGCCGTCGGCAGCATGCGGATCAGCGTCAGGCTCAAAAGCGCGTAAGCGACGCAGTAGACCGTGAAGTTGTCGAACGCCTGGGGCAGCAGAACGGCCCCGAAAAAGAAGAAGACGATGAGGCTGAAAAGCTGGCCCTCCTCCTCGACGAATTCGGTCAGGCTCCCACTGCGTTTCTCGCAGAAGGCGCCGAAAAACAGACCGCCGACAAAGGTCGCGATAAAGCCGTTGCCGCCGACCGCGTGCGCGCAAAAGAGCGTCAGGATCGACACGCCGATGCATGTCAGATTGCGGAAATTGTGTTCGATCCAGCCGCGACCGTCGGCATGGTGAACGAGCTTGCCGAAAAACGCGCCGAGAACCGCTCCGGCGGCCGCGCCGACGACGATTTGCGTTATCGCGAACTGCAGCCAGTCGTCGACGCCGCGGGCGTCGCCCTCCATGGCGCTGAAGCTGAGCGCGGCGAAGAGCAGCACGAGCGGCAGCGCAAGGCCGTCATTGAGACCGGATTCAACGAGGATCCCCTGGCGGATGCGCTGCGGCACGACTTCGCTCGTCACCACGGCGTAGCCGAGAGCCGCATCGGTCGGCGCGAGGATGGCCGCGATCAGCGCGGCCTCCCGCCAGTCGAGATCCGGAAACATGCCGATGGCGAGAAGGGCGCCGAACGCGATTGTCAGGGGCAGGGAGAGCACGAGGAGCCGCACGGGGATCGCGTTTTCGCGCAAGAGCCCGCGAGCGTTCGTCGATGCGGCGTCGGCGAAGAGAATGAAGCCGAGCGTCAGTTCGCCAAAGCCCTCGAGGATTTCATTATCGATCGCGACCTCGACGAATCCGAGGCCGGACGCGCCGGCGGCGAGACCGGCGAGGGTGAAGACCATGGGCGCTGAAACGACGGACCGGGACAGGATCGCGGACGCAACGCCATAGAAGACGATGCAAAGCGCGATTACGATGAGGGGCTCGGCGATCATGGGAACTGGACGGCGCTTCGGCGGCGATGGCGGGAAAATACCCCGTTGCGCCGGTATCACCGAATTCGGCGCCGAAAGCCACGGCGAGCCCCCGCGTCCCCGCCGCCCGCTCGGCGGCGTCAGGCGAAGTGATCGTATCCGGCGGATGCGGGGACGATCGGCTCGCCCCGTCGGTTCAGGAAATCGATCCCCTCGTCCCCGCGGGCCATGGTCCCGATGCGCGCGACGACGGTGCGCGAGACGCTGGCGGCCATCTCGACGGACCGGCGTCGCGATGGCGGCGCCGTGAACAGGATCTCGTAGTCGTCCCCGGAGGTCGCAAGCCTGGCGAGGCCTGCGTCTTCGTCATCCTGGCGCGCAAGCCAGTCGGCGGCGGCTTCGGAAAGCGGCAGCGCCTCGGCGCGGATGACCGCTTTGAGGTCCCGGTCGCAGGCCTCCACGATATGCAGACAGTCCGCGATCAGGCCGTCCGACACGTCGATCGCGGCGCTGGCGAGCCCGGCGAGCGCGCCGCCGATTTTCACCCGGGGCTCGGGTTTCAGATAGCGCCCGATCAGAAAGTCGCGATGGGCGCTGGCGAATTTCTCATCGCCCTCGAGCGCCGCAAGACCCAGTCCGGCGTCTCCGATCGCGCCCGTCACGTAAATGTCGTCGCCCGCCTCCGCCCCGCTGCGCAGGGTCGGACCGTGCCTCGGCGGCTCGCCGAAAAGCGTCGCCGAGAGAACGAGGGGCGCGTCGGCGCGGCGGTGCATGGTCGTATCGCCGCCATAAAGGCCTATCCGAAAGATCTTCTGGTCGCGGGCGAGACCTTCCGCGAAGCGCGCGATCTCGCGCCGACGCACGCCGGCTGGCCAGGCGCAGCCGAGGAGGTAGCCGACGGGGCGCGCGCCCTTGGCGGCGAGATCGGACAGGTTCACCCGCAAGAGCTTCTGAGCGACCGCGTCCAGAGGATCGCTGGGGCGGAAATGCACGCCGGAAATCAGCACGTCCTTGGTTGCTACATAGCCGGCTTGCGGCAACAGCGCCGCGTCGTCCTTGAGCCCGAACGCGCCCTCGACTTCTCCGGCGAGCGGCGCGAACAGCTCGTTGATGATTGCGAATTCGCTGGTCCCGGACAAGCCCGCGTCACCCGGCCGCCGCAAACTCGTCGGACCGCGTCTCGCGGGCGGCGGCGTCGAGAACGGCGTTGATGAATTGCGGCTGGTCGCCTTCGAAAAAGGCGTTTGCAATATCGAGATACTCGTCGATGACGACCCGAAACGGAACATCGGCGCGATCGGTCAGTTCATAAAGCGCCGACCGCAGGATCGCCCGCGCCGTGGCGTCGATGCGCCCGAGGGTCCAGCCTTTGGCCAGCTTCGCCCCGATATAGGGATCGATGCGGGGCTGGGCGGCGACAGCGCCCCTGACGAGCGCCGCGAAAAACGCATCGTCCGCGTCGATCAGCGCCTCGCCCTCGATGTCGCCGCCGAGACGGTGGGCGCGAAACTCGGCGATCACGGTTTCAACGCCCGCGCCCGACGCCTCCATCTGGTAGAGCGCCTGAACGGCGGCGAGGCGCGCTGCGGATCGCGTTCTGAGGCCCGTTTCGCTCACGCGGCGGCCCCCGAAACAGCCGCCCGGCGGGAGTGCGCGTCAGGCGTCATGGTGGTCTTCGAGATTGTCGAGAAACTGCTCAAAATCCTTGGCCTCGCGAAAGTTCTTGTAGACGGACGCATAGCGCACATAGGCGACGTCATCGAGCGCGGCGAGGCCTTCCATAACGAGTTCGCCGATTCGTTTGGAGGGGATTTCGTTGTCGCCGCTGGTCTCCAGCCGGCGGATGATGCCTGACGCCATCTGTTCAACGCGTTCCGGATCGACGTCGCGCTTGCGAACGGCGATGTCGATCGAGCGCATCAGTTTATCCCTGTCGAAGGGCGCCTTGCGACCGTTGCTTTTGACGACGACGAGTTCGCGCAACTGGACCCGCTCGAAGGTCGTGAAACGCCCGCCGCACGCCGCGCACTCCCGGCGGCGCCGGATGGACGTCCCGTCCTCGGCGGGGCGAGAGTCTTTCACCTGCGTGCTTTCACTTCCGCAAAACGGACAGCGCATGCGCTTTGTCACTCAAAAAAAGAAGCGTCATTCGTAGATTGGAAAACGCCTCGTCAGGGCCTTGACCTGTTCGGCGACCTTTTCCTCCACGGCCGCATTGTCGCCGCCCGCCGCGAGCCCGTCCAGCACCTCGGCCATGAACGCGCCGACCTGGCGGAACTCCGCAACACCGAAGCCCCGGGTCGTTCCCGCGGGAGAGCCGACCCGCACGCCCGACGTCACCGCGGGCTTCTCCGGATCGAACGGCACCCCGTTCTTGTTGCAGGTGATGCCGGCCCGTTCGAGGCTTTCCTCAGCCTCATTGCCCTTCACGCCCTTGGGGCGCAAGTCGATCAGTGCGACATGCGTGTCCGTACCGCCGGTGACGACCGCATATCCGGCCTCGATCAATGTTGCGGCGAGGGCCTGGGCGTTGGCGACCACGGCGCGCGCGTATTCCTTGAATTCCGGGCGCAGCGCTTCGCCGAACGCCACCGCCTTGGCGGCTACGACGTGCATGAGCGGGCCGCCCTGAAGACCGGGGAAAAGCGCCGAGCGGACTTTTTTCGCCAGCGCCTCGTCGTTGGTCAGAACGATGCCGCCGCGGGGGCCGCGCAGCGTCTTGTGCGTCGTCGAGGTGACGTAGTCGGCGAAATCGACCGGGTTCGGATGCACTCCGCCGGCGACGAGCCCGGCGAAATGCGCCATGTCGACCATGAACAACGCGCCCACGCCGTCCGCGATTTCGCGGAAGCGTTTGAAATCGATGATTCGGGAATAAGCGCTGCCGCCGGCGATAATGATCTTCGGTCGGCATCGGGATGCGATTTCTTCGACCTTGTCGTAATCAATAAGGCAGTCGTTTTCCTGGACGCCGTAATGGACGGCGTTGAACCACTTGCCGGACTGGTTGACCTTGGAGCCGTGGGTGAGATGCCCGCCCGCCGCGAGATCGAGCCCCATGAAAGTGTCGCCGGGCGCCATGGTCGCCATGAAGACCGCCTGGTTCGCCTGGCTCCCGGAATGCGGTTGAACAATCGCCTCTTGTGCGTTGAAGAGCTTTTTCGCCCTCTCGATTGCGATTTCTTCGGCGACGTCGACAAATTCGCAACCCCCGTAATAACGGCGTCCCGGGTATCCTTCTGCATACTTGTTCGTCAGAACGGACCCCTGGGCCTCCAGCACTGCGCGCGAAGCGATATTCTCCGAAGCGATTAACTCGATCTGGTCCTGCTGGCGGACGAATTCCTCGCCGATCGCGTTTGCGATTTCAGGATCCCGCTCGCCGAGCGTCTCCGAGAAAAAGCCGGAGGTCTCGATTGATGCTGTCTCACTCATGATTGCGCCCCTTGCTTTCCCGGACCTACTGAATGCATCTGTTGGATATAAAAGCGACCGGTCGTCCCTGCAAATGCCACGTCGCCACGGGCGCGCAAAGCGCGTGCGCCGAATCAGCGTTTCGCATAATCTTCCGCCTTTCCGGCTTTCAGCCGAACTTTTTGATAATCCGGCGAACAGCTTTGCGCCCAAAACTTTGTATTTCTCACTACTATTAGTATAATGTTGATTTTCTTTTCGTCATAATTTAATTCCCTGTTCAGGCGCGGTGAAAACCTTCGCCGCGCTTCTGGAAGTAAACCAAATTCGACGCAACAGAATCACCGCAGGAGGGTCGGTAGTTCGCGGATCGAAAAGAAAAGGAGTGTGATTACGCAATGGAAGCGAGCCAAGACGTTGGTGAGACGCTGCACCTCACTACGGATATTGTAGCGGCTTACGTAAGCAATAATTCGGTGAATGCTGAAAAGATACCAGCGCTTATTCAGGAAGTGCACGATACGGTGAAAGCGCTCGCGGCTGGGGCGGCCGCGAACGCGGGAAACCAGGCGCCGGCGGTGCCGATCAAGAAGTCGATCACGCCGGACTATATCATTTGCCTTGAAGACGGCAAGAAACTCAAAATGCTCAAGCGCTATATTCGAACACAATATGGGCTTTCGCCGGAAGATTATCGCCGGAAATGGGGATTGCCCGCAGATTATCCCATGGTCGCGCCGAATTACGCCAAGCGCCGTTCGCAATTCGCCAAGGACATCGGCCTCGGCAGAGGCGGCGTCGCCGCGAAAGCCGCATCGACGCAGACGAAAAAGAAGGCGACGACAAAGAAGTCGCGCGCACGGGCCAAAAAAGCCGCCTGAGGCTCCAGGCCTTTCAAGCTTTAGGCGGCTGGTCGCCTGAAAACGCCCCGCGCGGAACGCGGGGCGTTTTCTCATTGGAGCAAAATCAGGCGCGTCGCTGCACCGCGAAACGCGGGCCCCCGGCGAAGCCGCCAGAACCTGTCGGCTTGATGGAGCACTTGCGGTCTAAAGCCGGAACCGGACCTGGTCGGCCCAGAAGCGTTCGAGCCGCTGCAGCGCCTTGTTGGTGAGTTCGATCATCTCGAAATCGACGCCGCCGACCTGCTCGACGGAGGCGAGTTGCCTGTCGAAAAGACCCGTCAGCCGGTCACGGACCTCTAGGCCCGCGGGCGTCAGGGAGACCCGTTTGGAGCGCCGGTCCACATCCGATCGCTGATCCTGAATATACCCTTTGTCGATCAGCTGCTTCAAATTGTAGGATACGTTGGAGCCAAGATAGTGCCCGCGCGAACGCAACTCGCCGGGAGTGAGTTCCGCGTCGCCGATATTATACAGGAGAAGCGCCTGAACAGAATTGATGTCGGTTTGGCCGAGGCGTTCAAGCTCGTCCTTGATCACGTCGAGAAGCTGGCGGTGAAGACGCTCGACAAGGTGAAGCAGCTGCAGATATGAAGCCTTCATCTCGTCCGGCCCGCCCTGCGCCGCGTCAGGCGCCGCCGCGCCGATCACATCCGAATTCATGGCCCCTTGGAACGCCGACATTACTCTACGCCTCACTGAACTGAACAAAGTTATATGTCTTGTAATCCACTACGTCTGAAGGCCGCGTTAAGTGAGACCGCTCAATTTGAAATCGAATTCTAACGGCGGATGTTCTGCATGCGTTGTTCCGATCGGAGGGCCGATGAATGCGAGAGCGTCTCCCGAACGGGCCTCGCCGGCAAGGGTTGACGGATCCAGGGCATCGGCCTGCGCACCGCGCCCGGAGCTCGGGGATTAACGAAACCAAGGCTTATTGAAAAAAAAAGGAATTAAAGGACTTTAATGACGCAACGACAATCCTTCCCATCGGCGGGCTATCCTGCAACGCGCCTCAGGCGGATGCGCGCGAGCGCGTGGTCGCGCGCCCTCTTGCGCGAGACCCGCCTCGCGCCGGCCGATTTGATCTGGCCGATCTTTCTGATCGATGGCCCATCCCGGCGCGAGCCCGTCTCGGCCATGCCCGGCGTCGACCGGCTTTCCATAGACCTCGCCGTCGAGGCGGCCGGCGAGGCTCTGGCGCTCGGCATACCCGCCCTCGCCCTTTTTCCCTATACGGGCACCAAGGACCGAACGCCGGCTGCGGAACGCGCGCTTGATCCCGACAACCTCATGTGCCGCGCGGCCCGCGCGATCAAGTCGGCGGCGCCGGACATCGGTCTCATGGCCGACGTCGCACTCGATCCCTATACGGACCATGGCCACGACGGCGTGATGCGCGGCGGAGAGATCCTGAACGACGAAACGGTCGAAATCCTCGTCGCCCAAGCCGTCGTTCAGGCCGAAGCAGGTTTCGACGTTGTCGCGCCCTCAGACATGATGGACGGGCGGGTCGGCGCCATCCGCAGGGCTCTAGAGGACAAGGGCTTCACGAACACGCAGATCATGGCCTATGCGGCGAAATACGCGTCGGCCTTTTATGGGCCGTTCCGCGAGGCGATCGGCTCGGCGGGCGCGCTTCAGGGCGACAAGCGCACCTATCAGATGGACCCGGCGAATGCCGACGAAGCGCTGCGCGAAGTCGCACTCGACCTCGCCGAAGGGGCCGACAGCGTCATGGTCAAGCCTGCGGGACCCTATCTCGACATCATCCGCAATGTGAAAGACGCGTTCGCCGCGCCGACCTGCGCCTATCAGACGTCAGGCGAATACGCGATGATCCTCGCGGCGGGCCGCAACGGCTGGATTGACGAGGAACGCGCAATGCTGGAATCGCTCACGGCGATCCGGCGCGCCGGGGCGGACGGAATCCTCACCTATTTCGCGCCGCGCGCGGCGAAATTGCTGCAGCAAGCGCCATGAACCGGGCCCGGGCGCCGCGGCTGACCGCGTTCCCTATTCGCCGCCGCAGCCCGCCGCCCAGTCCGTCACGGTGCGAATGAGCGCGATCCGCGACCACGAAAAGGAATGGTCGCCGGGAAGCGTGAATTCCCTAAGCTCGACGCCCTCTTCCGAGCCGAACGCTTCAACCATCGGGTAATGGAATTCCGCTGGCGGAAGGACCGCGTCCTGCGCGCCGGCAACGAGAAGCACGCGCTTGCCGGCGAGTTTCGGCGCGAGAGCGGCGACGCTGAACGCCGCTGCGTTTTCCCGGAGCTCGGCGAGCATTTTTTCGCCCGACCAGCCGGCGAGCATCGAGAGGTTGTCGGCGTAGGCGGCGAAGTCGGCGAGGGCTTCTTCGTCTTCCTCAAGAACGCCCGCTCGCGCGCCGAAATCCGCCGCCGCGAGCCCGGCGACGCAACGGATTTCTTCATCGCGCGCCGCGCCGTGGAGCGCAGCGAAACCGCCCATCGAATGGCCGATGGCGATCAGGCGGTCAGGGTCGACGCGATAGTCGCCGGCGCGCGCGCGCAGCATGTCGGCGGCGGCCCCGACGTCCTCGATCACGTTGGAGAAGGAAAACGCGCCGCCGCTCCCCCAAGCGCCGCGATAATGAAAGAACAGGACATTGTGGCCGGCCCGGCGCAACGCCTGGGCGAGGTCGAGATTTTTCTCATTGCCCGGATAACCGTGCAGCAAGATCACAGTTGAATGCGGCCCGGCGCCGTTAGCGAGATAGATCAGCCCGTTGAGGCGGTCGCCGGCGCTTTCGAAATTGAGTTCCGCCACCGCTGGCGGGTGTGCGGCGTCGATCGCGGCAGGATCGTCAGCAACCGGATCATATTTCGATGCCTCGCGCGCAACCGCCGCGCTCAACAGAAAAGCCGTCATCGCCGCAACCGCGGCGGCTGTAGTCGCTGTGCGCATGCTCGCCCCTCCTGTTCCTCGCCGCCGTCGGGCCGCTCCGGCCCGCCCTAGACGATCGGATCCAGCCAGCCCCATTTGTCCTCCGTTTCGCCGGAGAACAATCCGAAAAATGCGGTCTGAATCGCTTTTGTGACCGGCTTTTCGCCGGCGCCGACGGCGAGCTTGTCGACGGAGCGGACCGGAGTGACCTCCGCCGCGGTGCCCGTCAGGAAGACTTCGTCGGCCGCGTAAAGCATCTCTCGCGGCAGAGGCTGTTCGACCACCTCGTATCCGAGTTCTTTCGCGAGCGTGATCACTGTGTCCCGCGTGATGCCGGCGAGGATCGACGATGCGGCCGGCGGCGTCAGGATGCGGTCCTTGTGGACGACAAAGAGATTTTCGCCCGCGCCCTCGCTGATCGTTCCGTCATGCGCAAGACCGATGCCCTCGGCGAAGCCGCGATCCTTCGCCTCCATTGAGACAAGACGCGACGAGAGATAATTGCCGGCCGCCTTTATCCCGGCCGGCATCGTTCCGGGCGCGAGCCGGCGCCAGGAGGAGACCGCGACGTCGATTCCCTCCCTCAGCCCTTCCTCGCCGAGATAGGCGCCCCAGTAGAAGGCCGCGATGACGAGATCGGTCCGGCAGGCCTGGGAGGCCGGACCCATTTCCCCGTAGCCGAGATAGGCGATCGGCCGTATATACGCCGAACGCAGATTGTTTTCGCGCACGACATCCTTGCAAACCTGCATCAGCTCGTCGACCGTGTACGAAATATCGATCTTGTACACCCGCGCGGAGTAGTGGAGTCGCTCCATGTGTTCGCGATTGCGAAACACGCATACGCCCCTGTGTTTGGTGTCGTAGGCGCGCATGCCCTCGAAGACGCCGGTCCCGTAATGCAGGCCGTGGGTCAGGACATGGGTCGTCGCCTCCGCCCAGGGCACCATTTCGCCGTTGCGCCAGATCTTTTCCGCCTCTTGGATGGGCATGCCGTCTCCTCCATTGATCTTCGGGCGACCGTTCTAGCGCCCGATTTGACCCGCGCCTATCCCGCCGCGCCGCGCCCGCCCTTGAACGCGCGAAAAACGACGCCAGAATGTCGCCGATGGAGGATACGTCCAAAATTTCCGCGGCGGCGGCGCGGGTTCTCTCCGCACGCCGCGTGGTGGTCAAGATCGGTTCCGCGCTCCTGCTCGGGACTGACGGGGCCGTCGCGGACGGCTGGCTGGAGGGCCTCGCGCGCGATCTCGCACGGCTGCGCGCGCAGGGCGCGGAGATCGTGATCGTCTCATCCGGCGCGGTCGGTCTCGGACGCGGCCCCCTGCGGCTCGAGGGACGCCTGCGCCTTGAGGAGAAACAGGCCGCCGCCGCCGCGGGGCAGACGCGCCTCATGGAGGCGTGGCGCGCCGCCCTCGCGCCGAACGGGATCGAAGCGGCGCAAATCCTGTTGACGCTCGCCGACACCGAGCACCGAAGACGGTATCTGAACGCCAGAGCGACGCTGGAGACGCTTCTCGCCCTCGCCGCCATGCCAATCGTCAATGAGAACGATACGACGGCGACGGATGAAATCCGCTATGGCGACAATGATCGCTTGGCCGCCCACGTGGCGCAGATGGTCGGGGCCGACGCGCTCGTCATGCTGACCGACATTGACGGGCTCTATGACGCCGACCCGAGGCGCGAGCCGAGCGCCTCGCATATCCCCCTTGTCGAGACGATCACGACGCAAACCGTCGCGATGGCGGGCGGGCCGAACGCGAAGCGGGGCGCGGGCTCGGGCGGCATGGCGACGAAAATCGAGGCGGCGAAGATCGCCGTCGGCGCGGGCTGCGCGACGGTGATCGCGCGGGGCGATATCGACCGTCCCCTGAAAGCCCTGGAGGACGGGGCCCGCGCGACGCTCTTCACGCCGAAATCGAGCCCCGAAAAGGCGCGGCGCGCGTGGATCGCGGGCAGGTTGAAGCCCATGGGCGCCCTCCGCGTCGACGCCGGCGCGGCGGCGGCGCTGAAATCGCGCGCAAGCCTGCTCGCGGCGGGCGTCACGGCCGTCGAAGGGGCGTTCGAAAAGGGCGATGCTATCGAGATCCGCGGCCCCGGCGGCGCGCTTGTGGCCCAGGGGCTCTCCGCCTATGACAGCGGCGAGATTGCGGCCATAGCGGGCTTGAAATCGGCCGAGGTCGAGCAAGTCCTCGGTTATCGCCGCGCCGCCGTGGTCCACTGCGACGACCTCGCGCTGATTACTGACGAATGAGGCTGCCGTGAACGCGCCCTTGAACACCGCCGAAGCGGAACCCGCCGATCTTGATGCGCTTATGGACGCCATCGGCCGCGACGCGCGCACCGCCGCCGCCGCTTTGCGTGAAGCGGACTCTGAACGCAAGAACGCCGCGCTCGCCGCCGCCGCGGCGAGCATTCGCGACAGCGCGCCGCGCATTCTCGAAGCGAACGCCGAAGACGTGGCGCGAGCGCAGGCGAACGGCCTCTCGCCGGCGATGGTGGACCGGCTGGCCCTCGACAAGGGGCGTCTTGAAGGGATCGCCGCCGCGCTTGGCGCCATCGCCGCCCTCCCCGATCCCGTCGGAGACGTCATTTCAGAAACGACTCGCCCGAACGGATTGCGCATCGAGAGAGTGCGCACGCCGATCGGCGTCATCGCCGTCATCTATGAGAGCCGGCCGAACGTGACGGTCGACGCCGGGGCCCTGTGCCTCAAATCCGGCAACGCCGCCATCCTGCGCGGCGGGTCGGAAGCGATCGATACGTCGAGGGCGCTCCACGCCTGCCTGCGCTTCGGAGTTGAACAGGCGGGGCTGCCGGCGGCGGCGGTGCAGCTTGTTCCGACGACGGACCGGGCCGCCGTCGGGGCCATCCTCTCTGGCCTTGGCGGGGCCGTCGATCTGATTATTCCCCGCGGCGGAAAGTCCCTCGTCGCCCGCGTCCGGGAAGAGGCGCGCGCGCCGGTTCTCTCCCATCTCGACGGGATCTGCCATATCTATGTCGACGCCGAGGCGAACGCGGACAAAGCTGTCGCCATCACGCTGAACGCGAAGATGCGCCGCCCGGGCGTCTGCGGGGCGGCGGAAACGCTTCTGGTCGACAAGGCGGTTCTTGCAGAGCTTCTGCCGCCGATCGCGAACGCCTTGCGCGAAGCGGGCTGCGCGCTGCGGGGCGACGCGGCCTGCCGCGCCGTCGATCCCGCGCTTGAACCCGCGAGCGAGGAAGACTTTCACACGGAATATCTCGATACGGTTCTTTCCATCGCCGCCGTGGAGGGCGTCGGAGGGGCCGTCGCCCATATCGCGGAGTATTCGTCCGGACACACCGAGAGCATCATCACCGAAGACGAAACGGCCGCCGCCCGTTTCATCGCCGGCGTCGACAGCGCCATCGTCATGCACAACGCATCGACGCAATTCGCCGATGGCGGCGAGTTCGGTCTCGGCGCGGAAATCGGCATCGCCACGGGACGGCTCCACGCCCGCGGCCCCGTAGGCCTCGAAGAGCTTACCACCTACAAAAACGTCGTCCGCGGCGTCGACCATTGCCGTCCGTAGGAACAAGGGCCTGACGCTATGACCGAGCCGCACGCCCGCGCCAGCGCCGAACTCGCGCGCCTCCTCGACATCATGGCGCGGCTGCGCGACCCGGATGGCGGCTGCCCCTGGGATCTGGAGCAGACCTTTGCGACGATTGCACCGTATACGGTCGAAGAGGCCTATGAGGTCGCTGACGCGATCGAGCGCGGCGACCTGGCGGATCTGAAAGGCGAGCTCGGCGACCTGATGTTCCAGGCGGTGTTCCACGCGCAAATGGCGCGCGAGGCCGGAGCCTTCGACTTCGCCGACGTTTTGCAGGCGATCGCTGACAAGATGGAGCGCCGCCACCCCCATGTCTTCGGCGACGCCTCGACGCGCTCGGCCGAAGAACAGACCGCCTCATGGGAAGCCCAGAAAGCCGAGGAGCGCGCGGCGAAAGGCGCGACCCGCCTTCTCGACGACGTGCCCGTCGGCCTTCCCGGCCTCACCCGCGCGGTCAAGCTGCAGAAACGCGCCGCGCGCGTCGGCTTCGACTGGACCGAGGCGCGCGAGGTCCTCTCCAAGATCGCAGAGGAGGCGCGCGAGCTGACCGAGGCCGCCGACGGGGCTGACCCGGAGGAAGTCGAGGACGAACTCGGCGATCTTCTGTTCGTTGTCGCAAACCTTGCGCGGCATCTGCAGGTCGACCCGGAAGCCGCGCTGCGCCGGGCCAATGCGAAGTTCACCCGTCGGTTCAATCATATCGAAGAGACGCTCGCCGCTTCGGGGCGAGCGCTCGAGACCGCCGCTATCGACGAATTGGAAGACCTTTGGCGGGAGGCGAAAGAAAAAGAGCGGGGCTGACGCCCCGCTCGTGAAGTCTTCCCTGACGAAGAATTTTACTGATCGCCGGTCGAGGCGGGCGTGACGCCGGTCGCGGCCGCAGCCTCCGGCGTCTGGACGGTCACATCGACCGTCGCCTCATGATCGTTGCGGTTTCCGTTCGCATTGGCCGCGGACGATGCGTCGGGTTGGTCGACATGCACCGGACGGCCGGCTTCTGCCAGCGTCAGCCGATATTCGTTCAGCGAAACCTCCGCATGGCGAACATCCTTGCGCGCCTGTTCGATTTCGGTGCGCGCGGCGATCGCCCGGCGACGGGCCGTCATGTATTTCTCATAGGCCTTGGCGCGCTCCTCTTCGGTCTGCGCAGCGATATAGCGCGCATGCCAGCGGCTCTGGCTCTCCTCTTCCGCGCGCAGCGTGTTCCGGGCGCGCGACAACCGGTTCTGCGCCCGCGAGACGGCGGAGGTGTGGCCATATAGCTCCTGGCCGCGGCGAAACTCGGCGAGAAAGGCGGCTTCCACGCCGCGGCTCGCGCAAACGCCGTGATACTCGCCGCCAGCCATCGCGATGTCGTAGGCGCGGTTTGGATTGCAGTAGACGTCGTAGCCGGCCTCGCGCCCGCGTTCATAGGCGGCGCGGTCGGCGTATACGCCGAGGCGGGCGCAAGACTGGGCGCGGGGCAGGGCGTCGAGGCTGCGCGTGGCGCCGGCGACCCCCGTCGTATAGCCAAGGCCCTCCCAATCGGTCGTCGCACAGTCTGCTTCGTGCACGCTCGCGCAGGCCCCGAGGCCGATTAGCGCGCCCATCGCGAGCCCCGTTCTCATGGCGCAGGTCCCCTCCGTTCAGATCACCTTCGCGATATTGGTAAAGGAGACGTCTTGATTTTCTGTGAAACGCCGCTCCGGCCTTGAGATCTCAGCGCCAGTCGCCGCCATAACCGCCCCTCGGTCGCAGCGGCCTTTTCAGCGCATGGTAAACGGGCAGGAAGGCGAAAGCGGCGGCGAGCTTTACGGCGAGGTGGCCGACCAGCCAATGCAGCCAGGGCGCGTCGACGCCCCAGAAGCCGATCGGAAAATAGAGAGCGGCGCCGACCGCGTAGGCTGTCATTGCGGCGTAGAGCGGCGCGCGCCACCAGGCGCCGCCGCCGCGAAGGACATCATAAAGCGCCGCGGCGAAATACTGCGCCGCCATGGACGAGATGGTGAAAGCCAGAACGAAACGCGTGGAAGGGAAGTCGCCGGCTTCAAGATCGGGGGCCAAATACGAGACCTCGGCGAAGACCGCCATGGCGGAGACGGCCCAGGAAGCGGTGACGACGCGCGAAGCTTCTTCGCCCCCATAGCGCCGGGCGTAGAGAATGATGAGCAAAGGCCCCGCCGCCATGATGACGAGGCCCCAACTCAGCCACAGGCTGGGTCGCAGCGCGGGCTCGATGAAAAACCGATCGAGGGCGCGGAAGGGCAGATCTACGGTCAGTATCGAGGCGAGCAGGACAGGCGTCAGGATCGCGGAAAGCACGACCGTGCGCAGGAGTGCTTCGGCGAATTCGCCGAGCCCCCGCAGGAAGCGCTGGAGAGGCGTTTCCCTCTCCGACCGCGTCTCGACGGCGACGATGTGCTCCACCGGCGTCTCACCTCCTCACGTCTGCGCCGGCTCCCCGCGGGCGACCAGAGCGGCGGCGAGCGCAGCGTCAGGCGGAAGCTTTGGCCAGTTCGCGTTTGATTTTCAAGGCGTTCGAGGAGAGCGCCTCGTCCTTGGCCTTGGTAAGAAACGCATCAAGACCGCCGACATGGTCGACGGTCCGCAGGGCCGCGGCCGTGATCCGGAACTTGAAGGCGCGGTCGAGTTTGTCGCTGCGCAGCGTCACGTTGCAAAGATTCGGCAGGAAACGACGCTTGGTGTGATTGTTGGCGTGGGAAACGTTGTTCCCCGCGCGGGGCCCAACGCCCGTAAGTTCGCAGCGGCGCGCCATGGTGCATTCCTCGTCCAGATCAGCGATGAGCCGCAGTGTGTAGGGGGCGGCCGGCCGATGGTCAACCTGTTCCGAGCGAGGTTTCACCGGCCCGGCGGCGCTCGCCCCGGTTGCGAAAAATCAGCTGGCTTCGCTAAGTTTTAACCTGCGGTTCTTAACCTCCGGCGATTGAAAGGACGTTTTGGCGTCGCCGCGCGACCTGCGGGGATTGGCGGGACGCGTTCGCCTCCGGAGAGCCGCCGGGAAATCGCCTGATGACGAAAAAAAATCTGCATGAGCGCCTCGCTTCGTTGAAGCCGACCAAACCGGTCCACCTCAGCAAGATGCAGGGCCGTAAGCGCGACAGGGAATCCGAGCGCCGCTCCGCCTACAAGTTCGGCACGTTGCGACTGGCGGGCGGCGAGGAAATTAAGTGCATCGTGCAGGACCTCAGCGCGACGGGCATGAAGATCAAGCTGCAGGGGGCCCAGGCGCTCACGCCGGAAATGTTCATGGTCATTTCCGGCATGGGGTTTTCGAGGCCGGTGCGGCTTTGCTGGCAGAACGAGGACGAAGCCGGCCTGTCCTACTAGCTCCGGCAGGGAGCAGGCCGGCGCCGCGGCCTTAGAGGGAGCCAGCCGGCGGGCGGCGCGTATCCGGGCGGCCCCGATAAAAGCCCCGAATCAGGCTGCCTTGTAGAGTTTTTCGTTCCGGTCGGCCATGTCCCTGAAGGATTGCGGCGGATTGAACCGCTCGCCATAGCGCTGGGCGAGATTCTCGGCCCGGCGCACGAAACTCTCCATGCCGATCGTATCGATATGGCTCATCGGACCGCCGGTCCAGGGGGCGAATCCCCAGCCGAAGATCGCGCCGATATCCGCCGATTGCGGGTCGGGGACGATGCCCTCCGCGTAGCAATGGGCCGCCGGAATAAGCTGGGCGTACAACAGGCGATCTTTCACCTCCTCGACGTCGGGCTGTTCGGCGGCGAGGGGAAAATGCTCCGAAAGGCCGGGCCAGAGATGCTTCTTGCCGCCTTCCGGATAGTCGTAGAAACCGCCGCCGGACTTGCGGCCCTTGCGCCCTAGATCGACGACCATTTTCTCCAGCAGTTCCTCGTTGCCCGACGGTTTGTACTGGTCGCCGAGTTCCTTCTTCGTCGACTGCATGAGCATGTGGCCGAGT
>CAZBOC010000024.1:0-1150 GCA_964493225.1 uncultured Caulobacterales bacterium
CGGTCGAAGCGGCGCTGAAACTCGCCCGAAAGATCACGGGCCGGACCAATGTCATCGCCTTCACCAACGGCTTTCACGGCATGACCCTCGGCGCGCTGTCTTGCACCGGCAATGCTGGCAAGCGCGGCGGCGCTGGGCTGCCGTTATGCGGCGTCACCCATGAACCGTTCGACGGCTATTTCGGTCAGGGGGTCGATACGGCCGAGCAGCTGGATCGGCGCCTCTCCGACCCGTCATCGGGCGTCGACGCGCCGGCGGCGATCCTCGTCGAAACCGTTCAGGGCGAGGGCGGGCTGAACGTCGCAAGCGCGGCGTGGCTTCAGAAAATTGAAAGGATTGCGAAGGCGCACGGAGCGCTGTTCATCATCGATGACATCCAGGCCGGATGCGGACGAACCGGTTCGTTTTTCAGTTTCGAAGACGCCGGCGTCCAACCTGATGTCGTGACCCTTGCAAAATCCCTGTCCGGCCTCGGACTCCCGTTCGCGCTGACGCTGATCAAACCCGAGCATGACCAGTGGAAGCCCGGCGAACATAATGGAACGTTCCGCGGCAACAACCACGCCTTCGTAACAGCCGCCAAAGCCCTCGACCTGTTCTGGTCCGACGATGCGTTCAAACAGGAAATCGCGGGCAAGAGCGCGCTGTTGAAACGCAGGCTCAGCGAGATTGCCGCCAAGTCAGGGCTGGTCGAACGGGTCAAGGGCCGCGGCATGATGCGCGGGCTGGAAATGGCCTCGGGCGACGTCGCCGCCGAAGTTTGCGCCCACTGTTTCAAAAACGGCCTGATCATCGAGACAAGCGGCGGGGACGACGAAGTCGTGAAGGTGCTTTGCCCCCTGACCATTTCGCGCGAACAGCTTGAAGCGGGCCTCGACATTCTGGAGCGCGCCGTCGGCGCTGTGACCGCCAGCGCGGAAAAAGCAGCAGCCTAAAGGAGCTCAGCCATGATTGTCAGAGATTTGAATGAGGCGGAGAAAACCGAGCGCCGCGTCGACAGCGACGGCTGGACATCGGTTCGTCTTCTCCTGAAAGACGACGGCATGGGTTTTTCTTTCCAT
The DNA here is from genome assembly GCA_964493225.1 of uncultured Caulobacterales bacterium. Taxonomy (GTDB): domain Bacteria; phylum Pseudomonadota; class Alphaproteobacteria; order Caulobacterales; family Parvularculaceae; genus JAJFFW01. The sequence continues at coordinate 1,062 of CAZBOC010000024.1, forward strand.
ATCACCACCATCCACGCGGGCGCGGAACTGACGATGCACTACAAGAACCACCTTGAAAGCGTCTTCTGCCTTTCCGGCGAAGGATCCGT
>CAZBOC010000024.1:1160-16643 GCA_964493225.1 uncultured Caulobacterales bacterium
TCGAAGACCTCGCGACCGGCGAAGTCCATGCGATCCGAACCGGCGTGATGTATGCGCTCGACAAGAACGACAAGCATGTTCTTCGCGGCGAAACCGAGTTGGTGATGGCCTGCGTCTTCAACCCGCCCGTCACCGGCCGCGAGGTCCACGGGGCGGACGGCGCCTATCCGCTGGAAGAAGCGGTCGGCGCGAATGTAACCGCCTTTCCCGCAAAGGAGGCCAGCCCATGACGCTAAGCGAAACCGTTGATCTTTACCCGTCGCGTCTTGAACCGCATCCTGACCTTATCGAACGGCGGGACCCGGTGATCCATGGCGACCCGGGAACGGGTCCGCTGACGTCAGCGCAGCTCGATCAGTACGACCGTCAGGGATTTCTTGTCCTCGAGAATCTGTTTTCGCCCTCGCAGACGCGCGCTTTCCAGCATGAGGCCGACCGTCTGCGCGCCCGGCCCGAAGATGTTCGCGCCGAGACGTTGATCGAGGAGCCGGGCGATGCGGCCAGCGAGGTTCGTTCCGTCTTCGCGATCCACGAACAATCGCGCACGTTTACAGAGCTGTCGGAAGACGAGAGGCTGACGGAACTCGCCCGCCAGATTTTGGGCGACGAGATCTACATTCACCAGTCACGGCTGAATTACAAACCGGCGTTTCGCGGCAAGGAGTTTTATTGGCACTCCGATTTCGAGACCTGGCACGTCGAGGACGGCATGCCGCGCATGCGCGCACTGTCGATGTCGGTGATGCTGACAGATAACTTTCCCGAGGCCGGTCCCACCATGTTCATTCCCGGCAGCCACCGCAAATATGTCTGCTGCGTAGGGGAAACGCCCGAGGATCATTTCAAGTCGTCGCTGCGCAAACAAGAATACGGGGTTCCCGACGACGACAGCCTTGCGGCGATGGCCGCCGACGCTGTCGGCGCGTGCGGCTCGCAATATCCGAGCGGCGTCGCGGCGCCGGCTCCGAAAGCGGGATCGGTCGTCATCTTCGACTGCAACACGATGCACGGCTCGGGCGGCAACATCACGCCCTTTGAGCGCGTAAACGCATTTTTCGTTTTCAATGCGTGGTCCAATCGTCTGGCGCCGCCCTTCGGCGGCGTAAAACCGCGACCTGACTACATTGCGAAGCGTGAGCCAGCCGCGCCCTTGCCGAAACGACACAACGAGGCCGCATAACCAGATTATGACCCATACTGTTGAAAAAATCGGCGGTACGTCGATCGCCGACACGGCCAGCGTTCTCAGCAACGTTCTCCTGCCCGCCAGCCGCGATGACCCGTATCGCCGCGCCTTCGTCGTCTCGGCCTACGCCGGCATGACGAACGCGCTGCTCGAGCACAAGAAATCGGGCGAGCCCGGCGTCTACAGCCTGTTCGCCAGCGCGGAAAACCAGTGGGCCTGGAGCGATGCTCTCTCCAAGGTCGGCGACGCCATGCGCCGGCAGAACGCCCGCGTTTTCGATAGCGAGGGCGATCGCGAAATCGCCGACGCGTTTGTAACAGAGCGCACCGAAGGCGTGCGTTCATGCCTGATCGACCTCAATCGTCTGTGCTCCTACGGTCAGTTCCGGATCGACGAACACCTCGCCACGGTCCGCGAGATGCTGGCCGCGCTGGGCGAGGCGCACTCGGCGCATAACACGGCGCTCCTGCTGCGCTCGCAGGGCGTGAACGCCGTTTTCGCCGACCTGACGGGCTGGCGCGATGAACGGAAAATCGGTCTGGACGAGCGCATCGCAGAGACGTTTGAGAAAATCGATCTGCGCCGCGAGCTTCCCATTGTCACGGGCTATGCAAGTTGCAGCGAAGGCATGGTTCGTCTCTATGACCGCGGCTACACCGAGGTGACCTTCTCGCGCATCGCGGCGGTCACCGGGGCTTGCGAGGCGCTCATTCACAAGGAGTTCCACCTGTCGAGCGCCGATCCGAAATTGATTGGCACGGACAAGGTCCGCAAGATCGGCCGGACGAATTACGACGTCGCCGACCAATTGTCGAATATGGGCATGGAGGCCGTGCACCCGAAAGCGGCGCGGAGCCTGCGCCAGGCCGGTATTCGCCTGCGCGTCAAAAATACGTTTGATCCCGACGATCCGGGCACGGTGATAGACGGGGATTTCCTTCCGTCCGCACCGGGACCCGAAATCATCACCGGCCTCCGGAACGTTTTCGCCCTAGAAGTCTTCGAGCAGGATATGGTCGGCGTAAAAGGATATGACGCGGAAATTCTCAGAACGCTGGAAAGACATAAAGTTCGCATCGTCACCAAATGCTCGAATGCGAATACGATCACGCACTATCTTGACTGTTCGAGAAAGACGCTGAAACGTGTTGTGAAAGACCTTGAGGAGGCCTTCGAAAGCGCCGAGATCGACGTCCGCAAGCTCGCCATCGTGTCCGTAATCGGCGCCGATTTACGCGCGCCCGGCCTCACGGCGAAGGCGACCGCGGCCCTTCTCGAAGCTGGCGTTTCGGTGCTCGGCGTCCACCAGCTGACGAGAAATGTCGATCTGCAGCTTGTGGTCGATGAAACCGACTATGACGCGGCCGTCGCGGCCCTCCACGGCGCGCTGGTTGAAAACCCCGGCGAGGAGGCTCGCCTCCGCGCCGGTGCGAAAAAGGCGGCGTGATCGGCGCGCCTTGTCGCGCGGTCGCTCATCGCCTTCCCTGCAGGCATGGCGCATCACGAAAAGAAAGGAGAGCCATATGGAATTGACGCCAACTCAGACCAACGCTGTAGAGCGACAGACCAATCTGATCGCGATCACCGAGGAGCATGCGGCGTTCGACAAGCTTCAGGACCTCTTCGGTCCGCATACGTTCTTCGCGAACGAACAGGGCCTGTTCGTTTTCAGCGAAGCCGGAAAGGCCGCAGGGGGCGCAAGGATGCGCGTCTGCGCGGTCTGGTCCGAAGACAAAGAGGACACGCTCGTCAAGCTGGAATCGCCGGCGGACGCCAATCTCATTCTGGATCTTGAAAGCTCCGAACTCTTCGAAGCCGACAGCGCGCCCCTGCGCCCGAACTAGAGCAGCCCAGAGGATATCATGAAACTGACAAACGCCCAGATTAACACCGTGAACGACCAGCTTGATCTCAACCCAATCGATCCCGACACTGATGCTCAAAAGGAACTTGAGCAGATCTTCGGCGATCACTCATACTTCATCAATGACAACGGCCTCTTCATGTTCGGCCCCGGAGAAGATGCCGATACGGACGAACGCGAAGCGCGACTGTTCTGCGTCGCGTCATGGACGAATGAGGAAAGGAACGAACTCGCGGCCGTGAAACCGCCCGCGCAGATCGACGTTGCGATCGACCTTGAGAACGGCGTCGTGATCGGCGGCAAGTAGCCGCCATGCGTTTGCGTTTGAGGCGAAGGCGCGCCATTTTCCGACGAACCAGGACGCGCTGGCCGCTCGCCGCGACCATCATGGTGCTAATCGTTTTATCGCTCGGCTATATCGCCTCCTCCGCCGCTCAGGACGCCTCCGCCGCCGCGCCGGACAAGACGAACCAACAGGGCGCGGCGGTTCAGGCGAATGAGACGCCGCCGGCGGGCGTGGACGCCCTCATCGCCGACGAGGACGCGCCGCTCTACTCGCCCTTCACCACACGGTATATACTTGACGAACTCCTTCGCATGCGTTCGGAATTTGAACGCACGCGCGCGGACCTCGTCGAACGACAGGTTCAGCGCGAGTATGAAATCGCGAAAGACGCCGCTGGCTACGCGCGCCACGCGGTCGAACTGTTCTTTTTCATCATAACCGCCGTGACCACGCTGCTTGTCTTTCTGGGCTGGAACTCGCTGCGCGACGTCCGCGTGCGCGTCAGCGAAGTCGCCGAGTCCCGTGTTGAAAGCCTGGTGGCCGGATATTCTGAGCGCCTCGACGCCATCGAATCCGAACTGCAGCAAAAAACGAAACGGCTTAAGCAAGCCCAGAACGAAATCGATGAAACGAACGAGATTCACTCGCTGTGGCTTCGCGCAAGCCAGGAAACCGCGCCTGCGGGAAAAATAGCCGTATACGATGAAATTCTTAAACTGCGCCCGCAAGACACGGAGGCCATGACCTTCAAGGCCGACGCCGCCCTTCAGCTAGACGAGCCGCAATGGGCGCTCAGCCTCGCCAACCGCGCCCTCGCCATCGATGCGCAAAACGCCCACGCGTTTTATCAGCGCGCCTGCGCCCATGCGGCCGCGGGCGCGGAGACCGAGGCGCTGGCGGATCTCGAGGCGGCGATCGGCTTTACGGAAGCCTATCGCAGACAGGCGCGGAACGATCCGGCGTTCGACGCCGTGAAGTCGTCGGAGAATTTCAAATCGTTGACCGATGTCGCGGAGGCTGACGCATGATCGTCGCCAGCTTCATCGTCTTTCTGACCCTGTTTCTCGGCGTCGGGCTGGCCTCGGCGTTCCGTGCTCGGAAATCACGCCAGGATTACTATCTCGCAAGCGGCGAAGTTGTTCCATGGCTCGCCGGACTTTCGGCAGTCGCCACGAATAACTCAGGATACATGTTCATCGGCGTCATCGGCTTCACTTACGCGACTGGGCTCGCGTCGATTTGGTTGATGGTCGGATGGATCCTCGGTGACTTGATCGCCTCGTTTTTCGTTCATCGGCGCTTGCGCGAGGCGACCGAGCGCACGCATGAAGCCTCTTTCGCAGCCGTGCTCGCCACCTGGAACGGCCAAAAGTTCGCCGTCTGGCGGCGCCTTGCAGCCGTCATCATGGTCGTCTTTCTGGGCGCCTATGCGGCCGCGCAGATCAGCGCAGGCGGCAAGGCGCTGCAGGGCGTTCTCGACTGGAATCCAAACACCGGAGCGGTCGTCGTCGCACTCATGATTCTCGCCTACAGCGCCGCCGGCGGCATCCGCGCCTCGATCTGGACCGACGCGGCGCAGTCCCTGGTCATGCTCGCCGCCATGTCCCTCTTGTTCGTCGTCGGCGTTCTCGGCCGCGGCGGGGCGGGGAGCGCGATCGAAGAAATGGCAGCTTTGCCGGGATTTCTCGACCTGTTTCCCCCCGACCTCATCATCCCTGGCGCGGCGGGCGTGATTCTGTTCGTCATCGGATGGATGTTCGCCGGGCTCTCCGTCATCGGCCAGCCCCACGTCATGGTGCGGTTCATGGCCGTCGACAGCCCCTCCCATGTCGCCCGGGCGCGGGCCTGGTATTACGGGTATTTCACGCTTTTCTACGCGCTCGCCACCGGCGTCGGCATGTTGTCGCGTCTTTATCTCCCTGAACTCGACGGCTTGGACCCGGAGCTCGCCCTTCCGACTATGGCGCGCGAATTGCTGCCGGCCGTCTTTGTCGGGATGATCCTTGCAGGCATTTTCGCCGCGACGATGTCGACCGCCGATAGCCTGGTCTTGAGTTGCTCGGCGGCGTTAACGCATGACCTCTTGCCAAGACGCTTCGAAGCGCAGTGGGAAATGAAGACGGCGACCGCCCTCGTCACCGCCCTCGCCCTCGCCATCGCTGTAAGCGACAATCAGAGCGTTTTCAGCCTTGTCATTCTCGCGTGGTCCACTCTCGCCTCCGCCTTCGCACCGCTTCTCATCGTGCTCGCCGTCAAGCGCCGCATATCCGAAGCCGGTGCGATCGCGGCTCTCGTCGTCGGCGTCGCGGCGGCGCTCATCTGGCGATCATTGGGCCTGCATACGCAGATCTACGAAGGACTTCCGGGCATCGTTTCCGGCTTGATGGTCGCGCTCGCCGCATCCTCTCCGACGGGCGCGCGAAATCCGGACGATGCTTCCAGCGTCGACGAGCCGCGCCACGCGACTGCAACGCGTTGACAAGCGGTTTGCAAAAAAAGAGTGGATCACGCCGACGCGCTCCCATCGGTCGAATTGCGGGACGACCGCGATCCGCTCGCATCGGCGTCGTTTGTCAGGATCGCCAATCTCGATACGAGGATTGGCGTGACGTATGTTGATCTTGGTACAGATTCCTTCATGAAAGCAATCGGTCCGGCGCCGGCGGCCCGAGATCGCGCACGCTCGGACAGAAACGGCCGCGGGCCTCGCCGACGGCCATTGATCGGGCCGGGCGCGCTCGCTCCGTCCTCCGGAAGATTTCCGTCAACGCAGGATTACGCGGCTCCGACTTGCAGAAGCTTGCGGACCGACAGCGCCGGGCAGCCGAATATTCGCTCGGGTTTCGCATGGCGCGCCGAACTCTGGCGGCACGGCGATCACTGCTGCGACCGCGCTCTCCGGGGGCCCGTCACTTTCCACCTATGGATGTTTGAGCGCGCCGGCGCCCGCGCCGTCGTAAGAATCGCGACTTCCGCCGAATGGCGCGAGTGACGGGACTCGAACCCGCGACCTCCGGCGTGACAGGCCGGCGCTCTAACCAACTGAGCTACACCCGCAAGCGAACGTTCCGGCGCGCGGCCAGTCCGAAGCACGCCACATAGGCCAGCGACCCGGCGACGTCAAGCGGGATTCGCGCCCCTCGCTGTGTCCGAGCGGGAAGGATCCGGCCGCCAACCGCCAAGGCCCGAGCATCGACAGGCGGCGACGACACGGCGCGCGGCCGCACGCGTCTCGGCGAGCACCGCGCGGGAGCGCGCGCCCGAAAGGGTTCGGGGAGCGCAGAGTGATGGTCTAATTCGACACCGTCGGCGCCGCGCGCGGCGCCCGGTCCCCGCTCCGGCAGGCGAGGTCTCGGCGGGAAGGCCCCCAACACCGCACGGGCCCCCACCGCAACCTCGCCGGACGGACCCCGTCCGCCTCGACACTGGCCGTCGCGCGGGATGCGGAGACGCCTCTTCATGGATATTCCTTATCGAGAGAAAGCCCGCGAGGCGCGCACTGGCCTGCCGCAGGCCCGTCGCAGGCTGCGGCCTGCGACCGCCCTATCGCGGCGGAAGCGGGAAGCCGTAATACATCCTAAGCCAGCGCGGTTTGGTAAAGAGAAGAGAGCGCAAGGCTTCCCCGATAGTAAACGGATAGAACTCGCGCCGCGCGACCATCGCCCTCAGATTGTCAACGATGAGAACGTCGCGACGGTCGAGCACGACTTCAATCGCGTCGCGCCGCGCCTTGACGATCGCAGCCCGAAGCCGGCGCAGGGCGCGTTTGGCGTTCTCATCATCCGTCCACACACGATCCGGATCATAGCTCATCACCCAGTCGGTGTCGTCGGTTCCCCGGCGCAGGACCGGCTGGCCTTCCGTGATGCTGGCGGCGTCGTTATTGTCGAAATGGGGCCCGATCTTCTGATAGATCGGCCGTTCAAGCTGGTCGATCAGCCATTCGCGCTCCTCGGCTTCGAACCGCGCCACGATCTCGCGAACCGGAAGGACATAGATCGGGATCCGCCGACGGTTCCTGACGGCCGCGTAGGCCTTGAAAATACAGGTCTCCTCGCCGGCGGCCGGCTTCGTCGGGTCAGGAAGGCCCTTTTCCACCGTAGACTGATGGAAACGCAAATGCATGTCCGAGCCGTCTCGGTCGCCGATTTGCGGTTCCGTCGGCGCGGAGACAAGGGTCCGGACGGGCTGCGCGGCCGCATTCTGGTATCGCCGGCGCACTTCGGCCCCCAGCATGAACAAAAGGCCGGCGACGATCATGTCGAAATGCCGGAAATTGCGCGGGCTGAGGCCGGCCTGAAGTTCAGCGTGGGACGACGGGTAGGGAAATGCGAAGCTCGCCGTCGGCAGGCAGCGGAAAACCGCATAGGAAAGCCGGCTGCCTTTCAGATCGTCTATCTTGTCTCTGTCCTCGCGCCGCTGCGCGCCGCGAACGTATTTCGCGCCGGTCTCGCCGAAATTATAGGAATAGTTCCACAATTCGCGCGAGCGCCAGATTGTGAAATAGATCGCGCTCCTGAGGCGCATGGGCCACGCCGAAAAGAGCTTCGTTCGAATAACGTTTTCAGGCGCCGGCTGGCGTCCGGACTTCACATCCTTGGGCTCGAGCGGCTGAAAATCCGCCTGAGGTCCGTCGACGATCCGCGCGGGAACGCTCGCTGGCTCATAGCGCGCAAGGCTCTTGGGGTCGGCGGGAACGAGGGCGGTCGCAGTCGTCATGGCGCGGTTTTGTCTTGAGGGCGAGCCTCAGGCCCGCAGTTCATCATATTGCAGCGCAACATTTAGGGCGCTTGAATGGTGAATCAAACCCTAAATTTTTAAAGAAGCGCCATATTGCATCGCAGCAACAGTGCGTCGATTCCAGCAGATTATGCTACGTCATTCAGCGACCGGGGCGGGCGTAGTGAAAAATCGAGGCCGTCCCGGCGCGGCGTTTCAACGACGCCAGACCTTCAGCGTTCGAGGCGCGCCGCGATCCGCCGGGCCGCTTCGCCGCACCCGCATGCGCCGCCGAGATCCGCCGTGCGCAGGCCATCGCCCAAGGCCGCCTCGACCGCGCGTTCGACGGCGCGGGCCGCGTCTTCAACGCGGAGGCTGTGGCGCAACAGCATCGCCGCGGAAAGGATCGCGCCGACGGGATTGGCCTTGTCGGCGCCGGCGATGTCGGGCGCGCTGCCATGGACGGGCTCGAAGAGCGCCGGGGCCCCCGCGCCGAGGGAGGCGGATGGCGACAGACCGATTGAGCCCGCGATGACGGAGGCCTCGTCGCTCAGGATGTCGCCGAACATGTTCTCCGTCAGGACGACGTCGAAATCCGCGGGGCTGGTGATGAGCTTCATCGCCATGGAATCAACGAGCTGGCTCGCTGTCTCGACATCCCTGAATTCGCGCGCGGCGAGGTCGTTCACGACGGCGCGCCAGAGTCTGCTGGTGGCGAGGACGTTCGCCTTGTCGACGGAAACGAGCCGCCCCCTGCGCGCGCGCGCCGCCTCGAAGGCGATGCGCGCCACGCGTTCGATTTCGTCGCGGGCGTAAGCGCACCGATCGCTCGCGCGCACATCGCCCTCCTCGCGGTCGCCGAAATAGATCCCCCCCGTCAGTTCACGGATGATCAGAATATCGACGCCCTTGACGCGATCCTCCTTGATCGGCGAAAAGCCCTCCAGGCCGGCGATCACCTTCAGGGGACGGAGATTGGCGAACACGCCTAGCTCCTTTCGAAGGCGTAAAAGCCCTTGCTCCGGGCGGACCGGGCCGTCGTCCCATTTGGGACCGCCGACCGCCCCGAGGAACACAGCGTCCGCCGACTGCGCCGCGCGCAACGTTTCCTCCGGCAGCGGATCGCCATGGGCGTCGATCGCTGCGCCGCCGAAAGGGCGTTCGTCAAAGGCGAGGTCGAGCGCGAAGACGTCAGCGACAGCGCGCAAAATGGCCATCGCGGCGGCGGTGACTTCCGGGCCCACGCCGTCGCCGGGCAGGACGACGATCCGCCTGCTCACGCCCTCGCCCCGGCTTGCGCCGTCTCGTAGGCCTCGATCTCGGGAAGCCGCGACAGGAGCGCTCCAAGCGGGTCGACGCCGTCGAGCAGGCAGCGCCGCGAAAACGGGTCGATCGCGAACGACGCCCGCTCGCCATTCATTTCGACGGTTCTGGCCTCGAGGTCGATCGTGACGAGCGCGCCCGGAGCAGCGAGCAGTCTTTCATGCAGGCCCGCGTCGACCTCGACCGGCAGAAGACCGTTCTTCAGCGCGTTGCTGGTGAAAATTTCCGCAATGTCCGAAGAAATGACGGCGCGGAAACCGAAATCAAGCAGCGCCCAGGGCGCGTGCTCGCGAGACGACCCGCATCCGAAATTCGGTCCCGCCACGAGGATTTCATGGGCCGAGGGATCGACGCCGTTCAGCGGGCTCGAGTTCAGCACTCGTCCGCCTTCGTCGTATCTCCAGTCGAAAAAAACCGACGCCCCCAGTCCCTCGCGCGCGGTCGTCGTGAGGAAGCGCGCCGGAATGATTTGATCCGTATCGATATCGTCCTGCGGCAACACGATCGTGCGCGATGTCACCGAGCGGAACGGCTTATACGCCATCGCCGAACTCCGTCAATTGGCGTGCGTCGGCGATATGGCCGGCGATTGCGGAGGCCGCCGCGGTCGCCGGGCTCGCGAGCACCGTTCTCACGCCCTTTCCCTGGCGGCCCCTGAAATTGCGATTCGAAGTGGAGACGACAAGCTCGCCCGGTTCGCCCTTGTCGCCGTTCATGGCGATGCACATTGAGCAGCCGGGTTCGCGCCATTGCGCGCCCGCAGTCACGAACACCTTGTCCAGGCCTTCCGCCTCGGCCGCGCGCTTGACCGCCTCGGATCCCGGCGCGACAAGCATCGCGACGCCCGCCGCCACCTTTCGCCCGCGCAGGATCTCGGCGGCCGCGCGAAGGTCCTCCAGGCGCGAATTCGTGCAACTGCCGATGAAGACGCGATCTACGCAGACCTCCTTGAGCGCGCGCCCGGGCGTCATGCCCATGTAATCGGCGGCGTCTCGAGCGCCGACCTCTTCCGCCTGCGGATGGCGTCCGGCGGCGGGGGCCGCGGCGTCGGGCGAGACGCCATAGGTGACCATCGGAACGATGCGGCCCGCGTCGATGACGACTTCCCTGTCAAAACGCGCGCCCTCGTCGCTTGCCAGGGCGCGCCAGCCCTCCACGGCGGCGGCGAAGGCCTCCCCCTCGGGCGCGCGCTCGCGCCCCTCAATGAAGGCGAACGTCGTCTCGTCAGGCGCGACGAGCCCGACGCGCGCGCCCGCTTCGATCGACATGTTGCACAGCGTCATGCGCCCTTCCATCGACAGCGCCTCGACCGCGGGGCCCGCGAACTCGACAGCATAACCCCGGCCGCCCTCAGCCCCGATTTGGGCGATCATGGCGAGCGCCATGTCCTTCGCGGCGACGCCCGGACCAAGCGCGCCGTCGAACCATATGCGCATCGTTTTCGACTTGCGCTGAAAAAGACATTGCGTGGCCAGCACGTGGCCGACTTCAGTGGTGCCGACGCCGAAGGCGAGCGCGCCGAACGCCCCGTGTGTCGAGGTGTGGCTGTCGCCGCATACGATCGTTTTGCCCGGCAGCGTCAGCCCGAGTTCGGGACCGATTACATGGACGATGCCGCGCCGCGCATCGCCGAGGTCGAACAATTCGACGCCTTGATCGGCGCAATTGCGCCGCAGCGCCGCGACCTGGGCCTCAGCCTCCGGCGACGCATAGGAAAGTTCCCCGTCGGCGTTCGGCGGCAGCGTCGGCGTGGAATGGTCGAGCGTCGCCTTGGTGAGATCCGGCCGCCGAACCCTCAAGCCCCGGTCCTTCAGCACCGAGAAGGCCTGGGGCGAGGTGACTTCGTGGATGAGATGTAGATCGATGAAAAGAATGGCGGGACTGTCCTCGCTCTCGTCGACGACAAGATGCGCCCGCCAGAGTTTGTCATAGAGGGTGAGACGGTCGGTCATGGCGCTGATCCTTTCAGGCGACCTGCGCCGCGCGGCCCGCCGCGGCCTGATTCACGGCCGCGACGAAGGCGCCGACCGCGGCGTGGGCGACGTCGACCTCCCGGATCGTCCCGAGAAATTCTTCGGCGCCGATCTCGATCAACGCTTCGGCGCGAACGGCGCCGTCCTCTTCGTCGGCGACATGCCGGATATCGAGCGTCTTTATCCGGCCCTCGACGCCGGCGATGGCGCACACCGCATTAAAGGCGGCGTCGAACGGCCCCTCGCCCTCGCTGAGGACGGTCTGGCGCGTCCCGTCCTCATGCTCCATCGCAATGCGCGCGAACGGGGCCGTTCCCTCCTCGACTTCGTAGCGCAGCTCGACATGGCGCATGCGCCACGGCCCGTCTCGGCCAGGCCGCGCGTTCGAACCGGTGACGAGACGAACGACGTCCGCATCCGTCACTTCGCGCTGTGCGTCGGCGAGGCGCTTGAATTTGACGAAAACTTCATCGAGCCGCTCAGGCGTGACGCTGAGCTCCAGCGCCTCGATGCGGGCCTTCAACGCATGCTTGCCGGAATGTTTCCCAAGCACGATGGAATTCGACGGCATGCCGACGGCTTCCGCGTCCATGATCTCGTAAGTGCGTTTGTCGGCGAGAACGCCATGTTGGTGTATGCCCGCCTCATGCGCGAATGCATTCTTGCCGACGATCGCCTTGTTGCGCGGGATCGGATGGTGCGTGACGCGCGAAAGCGCGGCGCTCGCCGGGAAAAGGCCCGTCGTATTGATCCGCGTCGAAACCCCGAAGTGATCACGCCGCGTCGCCAGCGCCATCACCGCTTCCTCCAGCGAGCAGTTGCCGGCGCGCTCGCCGATGCCGTTGATCGCGCACTCAATCTGACGCGCGCCGCCCCGGACCGCGGCGAGGGAGTTCGCGACCGCCATCCCGAGATCATCATGGCAGTGAACGCTGAAAGTGACGCCGCCGGCCCCTTTCACATTGCCGCGCAGAAATTCGAAGAGCGCGCGCATTTCTTCCGGCGTCGTATAGCCGACCGTATCGGGAATATTGATCGTCGTCGCGCCGGCCTCGATCGCCGCCTGGCAGGCCTCGACCAGGTATTCGGTTTCTGTACGGATCGCATCCTCGGGCGAGAACTCCACATCGTCGCAGGCGGCGCGGGCCAATGCGACGAGATCTGAAATGCGCGCGAGGATTTCCTGGCGCGAGAGCTTCAGCTTCGCCTCGCGATGCAGCGGGCTCGTGCCGATGAAGGTGTGGATACGCCGCGATTTCGCGGGTTCGATCGCGCGCGCCGCCGCTTCGATGTCCTTTTCATTGAGGCGGGCGAGAGAACAGATCGTCGGGCCTTCGATTTCCGCGGCGATCGCGCCGACCGCCGCGGCGTCTCCCGGCGAGGCTGCGGCGAAGCCCGCCTCGATGACGTCGACATCCAGATTCTGCAGCGCGCGGGCGACGATGAGTTTGCTCTCCGTCGCCATGGAGAATCCCGGCGCCTGCTCGCCGTCGCGCAGGGTCGTGTCGAAAATCTTGACGTGATCGGATGGATTAGCGTTCGCTGACGACATGACGCCCTCGTGTTTTTGCCTTTGCGGGGATGGTCTGTCGCGCGGGAGCGGTCGCGTGATCGAGAAGCTGGGCCAGAAGAAGAAGGCCGGCGCTGGTCGTTGCAAGGGCGATCAGGGGTATCATCATGGCTTTCTCCTTTTCCCAGGGTCAATCCGTGTTCACGCCGCGGCGGATCGATAACACGCCCGTGCGCGAAACCTCCACGAGGCCCAAGGGCCGCATGAGGTCGATGAATGCGTTGACCTTTTCGCGCGCGCCGGTCACTTCAAAAATGAAGGACGTGTGCGTTGTATCAAGGGCGCGGGCGCGGAACACGTCGGCGAGGCGCATCGCCTCCACCCGCGCGTCTCCCTTGCCGGACACCTTTACCAGCGCCAGTTCGCGCTCGATGGCGTCGGTCTCCATCGTCACGTCGATCACGCGCTGGACGGGCACGAGACGACCAAGCTGCGCCTTGATCTGTTCGATCTTGGAGGGCGTGCCTTCCGTGACAACGGTGATGCGCGAGCGGTGCTTTTCGACGTCGGTCTCGGCGACCGTAAGGCTCTCGATATTATATCCGCGCGCGGAGATTAGCCCGACGACGCGCGAGAGGACGCCCGGCTCGTTATCGACGATCACCGCGATGATGCGCTCGGCGGCCGGCTCGTCCGACGGCGTGACGGGATATACGGATTGCGAGGCGCCGGCGGTCATACGAGGGCGCGCCCTTCCGTGCCGATTTCCGCGCCCGTGACCGCGCCGGAAAGCATCATGTCGTTATGGGCCGCCCCCGAGGGGATCATCGGAAATACGTTTTCCTCTTTCGTGACGACGCAGTCGAAGAGGACCGGCGCATCGACCTCGATCATCGCCATGATCTTCTCATCAAGCTCACCCGGCGTCTCGGCGCGAAGCCCCACGCCGCCATAGGCTTCGGCGAGCTTGACGAAGTCAGGAAGCGAGTCCGAATAGGAATGGGAATACCGCCCGCCGTGGAGAAGCTCCTGCCACTGACGGACCATGCCGAGATATTCATTGTTCAGAATGAAAATCTTGATTGGAAGCCGGTGCTGGATGGCGGCGGAGAATTCCTGCATCGTCATCTGGACGGAGGCGTCGCCGGCGATGTCGACCACAAGCGCATCCGGATGCGCGGCCTGCACGCCGAGCGCGGCCGGCAGGCCGTAGCCCATGGTCCCGAGCCCGCCGGAGGTCATCCAGCGATTTGGCGCCTCAAAGTGGAAATGCTGAGCCGCCCACATCTGGTGCTGCCCGACTTCCGTGGTCACGAAGACGTCGCGCCCTCTGGTCAGTTCATAGAGCCGCTCGATCGCGTGCTGAGGTTTGATGACGCTATCAGATTTCTCGTATGCGAAGGAATTTCTAGCGCGCCATTCCTCAATCTGCGCGAACCACGGATCAAGGCGGTCTTCGCGACGGGGCCCTGCGGCGTCGATGTCGCGCCACGCCTTGATGCGAGCCGTCATGACGGCGCCCGCGTCGCCGACGATGGGCAGGTCGACCTTCACGTTCTTGTTGATCGAGGAGGGATCGATATCGACATGGATCTTGCGCGAGCCTGGCGAGAAAGCGTCAAGCCGCCCCGTCACGCGATCGTCGAAACGCGCGCCGATTGCGATCATGAGATCGCAGTCATGCATGGCGTTGTTCGCCTCGAAGCTGCCATGCATGCCGAGCATGCCGAGCCATTGCGGATCGCTTGCCGGAAAGGCGCCGAGCCCCATCAGCGTCGACGTGACGGGAAAGCCCGTTGCTGCGGCGAGCGCGCGCAGGGCGGCCGAGGCGTCGGGTCCCGCATTGATGACGCCGCCGCCGGTGTAGAGAACGGGCCGGCGGGCGGAGCGCATCATCTCGGCCGCCTGCCTGATCTCGCGCGGCCGCGGATCAGGCGTGACGATACAGTTGCGCGGGCGCGCCGCCCCTTTCATGACGTAGGCCGCTTCCTCGAACTGGATGTCCTTTGGAATGTCGATGAGGACCGGGCCCGGCCGGCCGTTTTTCGCAACGTGAAACGCTTCGTGGACGACGCCGGGCAGGCGCTCCGCTGACTGAACGAGATAGTTGTGCTTGGTGCAGGCCCGGGTGATGCCGATCGTGTCGCATTCCTGAAAGGCGTCAGTGCCGATCAACGGGCGCGCGACCTGTCCCGTGATGCAAACGACAGGGATTGAATCGAGCAGCGCGTCGGCGAGGCCCGTGACCACGTTGGTCGCGCCCGGGCCCGACGTGACGAGAACGACGCCGGGCTTGCCCGTCGAGCGCGCATAGCCTTCCGCCGCGTGGACCGCGCCCTGCTCATGACGCATCAGGACATGCGCGATCGTATCGCGAGCGAATAGGGCGTCGTAGATGGGAAGAACCGCGCCGCCGGGATAGCCGAAAATCACCTCGACCCCCTGTTCTTCAAGGGCGTCGAGCAGCAATTCGGCGCCGGCTTTGACGGCGCTCGCGGTTTTCGGCCGGACTTCGGCGGCGATGGTCATCGGATCACGTCTCTTTATTATTGGCGCCGTCTTTCAGCCAGGTCATCAGGCTGCGGAGCTCCTTGCCGGTCTCCTCGATCGGATGCGCGAGGT
>CAZBOC010000025.1:0-16197 GCA_964493225.1 uncultured Caulobacterales bacterium
ATCCAGGATTCGGTGCGCTGCGTCGAGATCGCCCTGAAAAACCCGCCGAAATCGGGCGAGCCCGTCGAGATCTTCAATCAGATGACGGAAACCCACCGCGTGCGCGACCTCGCGGAAATCGTCTCGAAAATGACGGGCGCGGAGATCGCCTATCTTCCAAACCCGCGGAAGGAGGCGCCGGAGAACGATCTCGTCGTGAAGAACGATAAGTTCCTCCGCCTCGGCCTCGATCCGATCACGCTGCAACAGGGTCTGCTGAGCGAAGTCGTCGACGTCGCGAAAAAATACGCCTACCGCATCGATCGCAGCCGCGTCGTCGCGCGATCGGCGTGGACCAAGGACATCGCCAAAACGCTGAATGTCGATCCGGAAGGCAAGTCGCTGAAATCAGCGGGCTGATCGCGCCCGACGATGACAGGCCTGCCCGCGAACCGGCCGCCGCGCGGCGAGAACGCGTTCGTCACCTTGCTGACGAACGACCCCTATCTGCCGGGGGTCGTCGCCTTGGCCAGGTCGCTCGCCGCAACCGGCACCGAGGCGGACCTCGTCGTCCTGCACACTGGCGGCGTCGATTGCGAGGCCCTCGCGCCGCTTGAGGACCTCGGCTGCAGGCTGGTCGAGGTCAGGCTGCTCGACGTTTCGCCGGAATTCCGGCTGGCGCATGCGCGCGGGAACATCCATGAAAAGGCGCCCTTCACGAAGGGAAACAAGCCGGCCTTTCACACCCCGAACGACAATTTCTGCAAATTGCGCCTTTGGCAGCTTACGGAATATCGCAACGTCGTCTTTCTCGACGCCGACGTGATCGTCCTCAGAAACATCGACACGCTCTTCGCCTATCCGGAATTTTGCGCCGCGCCGAACGTCTACGAAACGCTGGCCGATTTTCACCGCCTGAATTCGGGCGTGTTCACCGCCAAGCCGTCGCAGCGCACTTTCGACCGGATGTTGACCATGCTGGACCGGCCCGGGGCGTTCTGGCGCCGCACGGACCAGACCTTTCTCGAGACGTTTTTTCCGGAGTGGCAGGGGCTGCCCATATTCTACAATCTGCTGCAATATGTGTGGTTCAACCTGCCGGACCTCTGGCGGTGGCGCAGCGTCAGGGTCGTGCATTTCCAGTATGAAAAACCATGGGAGCGCGATCATCCGCGCGCCGAACAACTCGCGCAACTGATAGACCTCTGGACGGCTTTCTATGAAGGGCGCCCCGCTCCGGATCTCGACGCGCTCCCCCATCCGCCGCGGCCGCGAGGCTGAGCGTGGCGAGGGCGGCCGTATCCGGCGGCGGCGGTTATGTCGGCGCTTTCATCGTCGAGGCGCTTTTGGCGGCCGGTTACGACGTGCTCGTCGTCGGACGCCGACCGCCGCCGGACAATCTGTGGTCGGCCCCCGCGCGCTTTGCGCAGGCGCGCCTTGATCCGGGCCGCGACACGACGGCGCTGTTCGACGGGGTCGAACTTTTCGTGCACGCCGCCTTCGACCATGTGCCCGGTCGTTATCGGGGCGGCGAAGGCGACGACGCGGACGGCTTCTGGCGCCGCAACGTCGACGGCGGCCTTCGCATGCTGCGCGACGCGGCCGCGGCTGGCGCGTCGCGTTTGATCTTTCTCTCAAGCCGGGCGGCCTATGGGTCGCCGCCGCCGGGAACCGCGCTCCTTGAAACGGACCCTTGCGCGCCGGACACGCTATACGGCCAGGCGAAGCTGGCGGTCGAAACCGCGCTTGAGAACCTGAACACCGCGGATTGCGCCGCCGTCAGCCTACGGATCACCGGCGTTTATGGACATGCCGGTCCGAGCGGTCCCGACAAGTGGTCCGACCTCGTCATGTCCTATCTGCGTGGAGAGAAAATCGAGCCGCGCGCCGGCACGGAAGTCCACGGAAAAGACGTCGCCGCCGCCGTCCTGCGCGTCGCGCGGGCGGGGCGGGAAGAACTCCGCGAGGGGCTTTTCAACGTTTCAGACCTCATCGTCGACCGGACCGAAATCCTCGGCCCCGTCAAAGCGCGGCTCAATGCGCCGCATCCCTTGCCGCCGCGCGCGGACGCCGCCGCGATCAGCGCCATGGACACCGCACGCCTTGAAGCGCTCGGCTGGCGCCCTGGCGGGCGGGCGCGTTTGCGCGAGAGCCTGTCCGCCCTCGCCGAGCGGATCGCCGCCGACGAGGCTCGCCGCTGACCGGTTCCGCCCGGCGCGCAGGGCCCGAACCGACGATGCTCGCGGAGCGCGGCGACCGGGGGGCGCGCGAGGCTCCGCAAGTCCGGCCGCGCCTCACCAGAGAAAAACGTAGAGCGCGACCAGTATGGCGAAGACCAGAACGGCCATAACATTGAACACAGGGCGCGAGCCGAACGCGACGCCCTCGAGCGCGACCGGACGGTCGGGCCGCGGTCTCGGCGTCGCCAGCGACGCGAGAAACGCAGCAGCGGCGCAACCCATAAAGACTATCCAGACACGGATGATAAAGGGAATTTCCGGCGCGCCGAATTTCAGCGCCACGTTAAAGCCGATCGAGCCGAGAAGCGCCGCGACCGCGCCGGCCGTATTGATCCGTTTTGCGAAGAAACCGAGAATAAAGACCGTGACGACGCCGGGCGCTATGAATCCTGAATATTCCTGTACTGTCTGAAATCCGCTCGCGAAACCGCCGATGAAGGGCTTGGCGAGCAGCAAGGCCGCTCCCATGGCCGTGAAGGCGACGATGCGCCCGACCGTCACATAATGCCTTTCCGGCCGCGCAGGGACGACGGCGCGGTAGATGTCCATGGTGAAGATCGTGGAGATCGAGTTCATCATCGAGGCGAGAGAGGACACGACGGCGGCGACAAGAGCGGCGAACACAAGGCCGCGGAGCCCGGCGGGCGCGAGCTTCATCAATTCTCCATAGGTCCGGTCCGACCTCTCCGCGAGGGCCGCGCCGTCAAGCGCGCCCTGGCCCGCCAGCATCACGGCCGCGATGCCCGGGATCACGACGATCAGTGGAATGAACAGTTTCAGAAATGCGGCGAAGGCGAGCCCCTTCTGGGCCTCGGCGAGGCTCTCGGCGGCGAGGGCGCGCTGGATTATGTACTGGTTGAAGCCCCAATAGGAGAAGTGCAGCACCCAGAGACCGCCGAGGAGGGTCCAGATCCCGGGCAGGTCGCCATAGGACGGGTGGTCGCGCGCCAGGATCATGTTGAAGTGACCGGGCATCTCCGCGTACACCCGCGCGAGACCGCCGAGCGCCCCCGCCTCGCCCCCGACGAGATCAAGCGCAATCCAGGTGATGGCGAGGCCGCCGAAAATAAGGATGACGACCTGGATGATGTCGGTGAGCGCGACCGCCTTCAATCCACCGTAGAGGGAGTAAAGCGCGGCGAAGACGCCGAGCGCCGACATGGAGACCAGCACCGGCCAGCCGGTGAGCGAATTGACCGCCAGACCGCCGAGCCAGAGGACCGTGGTCAGGTTCACCGCCGTATAGAGAACGATCCAGTACACGGACATCAAAGACTTGACGCCGTGACCATAGCGCTGGTCAAGAAATTGGGGCATCGTATAAATGCCGCGCTTCAGAAAGATCGGCAGGAAGAATTTCGCCACGATGATCAGGACAAGCGCGGCTTGCCATTCATAGGCCGCGATGGCGACGCCGACGGCGAAACCCTGCCCGGACTGGCCGATGATCTGCTCCGCCGAGATGTTCGAGGCGATCAACGATGCGCCGATAGCCCACCAGGGCAGCGCCCGTCCAGCGAGAAAATAGTCCTCGGTGTCCTTCGTTTCACCCTTTGGCTCGCGTGAGACGAGAAGCGCGATCGCCAGAAGCGCGATCGCGTAGAAACCGAGAATGGACAGATCGACAGAAGTCAGCGCCAAAATTGCATCCCCTTGCTGCATCCCCTCATTGAAGCCGGTTTTCGGCGTGGCGGAATGGGTCGGCCGCGCCGCCGAAGCCTTCACGCCCATGGCCCGCTCGCTCGGATTGCGTCGCGCCGATCATGCGCCGACGCAATCCGGCTCCCGGCCGGGCCTAGCGCCCCATCATTACCACAATAAATGCGCTTTGTCGCTCGCAAGGCGCACGTCCGTTTTCGCCGCCCCGCGATGATTTCCACGCGAGAGGCCCTGCGCCATGCCCCCCGCGCCGGCCCTATGATTAATGAAATTTACCGAGTTCGTTATGAAACCCTTAAAATCTGAAATGCATTGCTCGCGTCTGGAATTGGTCAGACGGGCGAGGCATCTCCATGGGTAAATCGAGTTTCAGGCGCAGCGCGGCGGCCATCGCTCTTTCGATCAATTCCTTCGGGCAGGCGAGCGCCGAGCCCCCCGCGCCGGCGAAGATGGCGGACGGCCGCGCCTCTCCCCAATCGACGATCGGCGGAGAATACGGCAGCCTGGACGCGTTTTACGGGAACCTCGACGCCTTCTACGGTAATCTTGATGCCTTCTACGGCAATCTCGACGCCTTCTGGGGCGACCTGGACGCCTTTTACGGCAATCTCGATGCGTTTTACGGAAATCTCGACGCTTTTTGGGGAGATCTCGACGCGTTTTACGGAAGCCTCGACGCGTTTTACGGCAGTCTGGACGCATTCTGGGGCAGCCTCGACGCATTCTACGGCAATCTTGACGCGTTCACGGGCGACCCCGCCGACCTCAGATCGAACCTTCGCGGCGTCCTCGAGCAGGCGGAGGGCGCTTTCGGCGAGGCCGTCGCCGGACAATCCGGGCGGTCTTTCAGAGACGCGATCACGGACCCGCTCCTCGAAAAATACGGTCTCGGCGACGACTTCGCCGGCGTCGAGGATCTCAGCCAAAATCAGTATGCGGCGCTTCTCCTGGAGCTTCACGACCGGCTGATGACGTTCACCGGCCTCGACCATGTCGACCACTGGATGCCGCGCGTGAACTGGTCGCCCAAGATAGCGCAAAGCGCAAATGGCGGGGCTGGCGTCGTCGTCGGCCTGCTCGACACGCCGATTATCTCTTCGTCTTTGATCGGCGGGGCCGTGCGCGACGCAAGCGGCTTCGGGCTGAGCGACATGGACCACGGGGCCGGCGTCGCCAGCATTCTCGCCGGCGCCCATGACGGTCACGGCGTGATGGGCGTCGCGCCCAACGCCGACTTTCTCGTCTACAACCCGTTCGACGACACCTTCACCGCAACCTGGAGCGAGGTGAAGGCGGGTATCGGCGAGCTTTCCTTCCTCAGCGACGCCAGCATCATCAACATGTCGCTCGGCGTCGAAGGCTACACGCTCCATCCCGACTGGCGCCACGTGTTCAACGACTGGCGCGCCGGTCTCGGCACGATCGACACGGTTCTCGTCAAGTCCGCCGGCAATTCGGGGATATCTCAATCCGTCGACGTTGATTTCCGTATGAGCGATGCGTTCCGTAAGCTCATTGTCGTCGGCTCGGTCGACGCGAACGGCGTGATATCGGAGTTTTCAAATCGTCCGGGCGACGCGTGCCTGCGTTACCTCGGCAGCTGCGAGCTCGGCGCGCGCCTCATGGACCGTTTCCTCGTCGCGCCGGGCGAGTTGATCCTGGTCCAGGACAACGCCGGGAACCTGACCCGCGCGAGCGGCACCTCCCTCGCCGCCCCGCAGGTCGCGGGAGCCGCCGCGCTCGTTCAGTCGCGCTGGGAATGGCTGCAAAGCTTTCCCGTGGAGACGGCGGACATTCTTCTGAAATCCGCGACCGACCTCGGCGCGCCGGGCACGGACGAAGTCTATGGTCGCGGGCTGCTGAACGTCGAGGCTGCGCTCAACCCGCTTGATCCGAACGCGCTTTACATCGAAACGCCTTCGGGATCAGTGAACATCAACGAAGCGGGCGGCCTGACCGCGGACATGCTCGGCCTCGTCGGCGGGGAAGCGTCGGTCACCGCCTTCGAGAATATCGGCTTCACCCGGCGGGATTTCGCTGTCCCGGTGGAAAGTCTCGGCCTTTCAACGAGTCTCGGCGCCGACGACCCCTTGCCCGAGGCGGAACAGTATCTGACGAGCCGCATCAGCGCGTCTCCTGCGCCTGAGCCTGAGCCTGAGCCTGAGCCGTCAGACGAGGAAGACGGCGAACACAAGGGCAAGAGCAAGAGCAAGAGCAAGGGCAAGGGCAAGGGCAAGGGCAAGGGCAAGGGCAAGGGCAAGAAAAAATTCGTTTCGTTTACAGACGGCCTTGTATTGGGCGACGCGCGGGTTGGAGGGCTCGGGGCGGGTTGGCGCGCGCGCTTTACGGCGTCGCGCCGCGATCCCAATGAGATCGTCCCGGCTGATGCGCCGGCGTTCCAGATGGGGGCGGTCTTGACCAACGCGCAAAGCGGCCTGACGCTGCGTTTCGGCGAAGGCCAGGGCGCGCTCGCCTTTTCCGGCGGCTCGCAGTTCGGGCTGATCTCCGACCACGACATTGCGACCGGCGGCGTCAATCCTTTCCTGGGGCTGGCCTCAGGCGGGTTCTACGCGGGCGCCGGCCTGCCGATCAGTGATCGGTTCAGCTTCGCCATCGGGCTGACGCAGGACGTCGAACGCCAGGGCTTCGTCGAGCAGGCGTCCGGGGAATGGCGCGACGCATTCGCAGGCCTTGCGGATTATCGCGCGACTGCGCTCGACGTCCGCGTCGGCTACGAGGTTTCCGACGCGGTCGCGCTCAGCCTCTCTTACACCCAGCTCAACGAGGCTACCGGCCTCCTGGGCGCGCAAGGCGCTGGCGCCTTCGCCCTTGAGGGCGGCGCCGCGACCGATGCGATCACCCTCGGCGCCGATGCCGATCTCGGCGACGGCTATGCGCTCTCCCTCTCTGCAACGGGCGGCTCCACCCGCGCCGGCGCCTTCGACCAGTCAGTCCTGTCCGTGGACGACGGCGGGATCACTTCGACGGCGTTCCAGATCGCCGCCTCGAAATTCGGCGTTTTCGGCGACGGCGACAGCGTCCGCGCCTCTTTCGCCCAGCCGCTCCATATCGAGGCGGGCGAACTCGCTGTCACGACGCTCCAGGTCGTCGATCGCGCGAGCGGCGAGACTGCATTCGTCAGCGACGCTCTCGCGCTCAACGGGGCGAGCCGGCGTTTCGTTTCGGAGGTGATGTACGCAAAACCAGTACTCTCCGGTCGCGGATCTTTGGGCGCCTTCAGCCGCGTCGAACTCAACAATCGCGACTTCGGCGTCGAACAAACGAGCTTCGCAGGCGGCGCCCGCCTCGATTTCCGCTTCTAGGGCCGGCGCGGCGTTTGCGGCCGGCAGGTCCTCCGGGCGTCGATGGGTGTTCGCGACGCGCCGTCGCCGAGCGTGAAGACGCGCCGGAACACCCGGTCGCCGAAGGGGGACGCGTCGTCGTTCGAGGCGTTCGCTGCAACATAAAGAATGACGGGTTCGCAGTCGGCCCCGGCCGGCGCGCGCCACTTCAGACGCCATCGCGCGGGGAAGCCCTCGCGCACTTCGCTGGAGCGGATTTCGGCTCCCTCGCGCGCCAGCGCCGCCGCCGCGTCAGGGGGAAGAAATTCCCCGCCCGGCGCGCGGCCGACGGCGACGCCGGCGAGAAAGCCCGCAACCACGGCGCCGCGCGCCGCTTCGGCGTTGGGGGCGAACGTCAATGTCAGCTCGTAGATTTCCCCCGGCGACAGGGCCTCCGGCAGTCCGGCGACCGTGATCGCCGCGGCGGCTTCAACCAGCGGCTGATCATAATGGCAATCCGCACACGCCTCGCGCGCGTCCGGAAACGCTGAGCCCCACGGCGCGCCGTCCGGAAAGGCGGCGGCGGGCGAGGCGTGACCCGCGACGACGCCGGACGCGCACAGGAGCGCGAGAAAGCGTGCGAGGCCGGTTCGCGTCGCCGCCGGCGCGCGCATTCCTAGTCGGCGTCCGAGGCGGCCGCCGGCGAGACGAGCGCGCGGCCGATCGTATTGGCGTCCGTTCCGAACCAGACCGCGCCTGTCGGACCATGGAAATGCATGTGGCGCACGGTTCCGCCGCCGGAAGGCACGGGCGCGGAAGCGAAGAATTCCTCAGTAGCAGGATCGAATCCGACAAACAGGTTCGGCTCCGGCCCCGTCTCCACGAACCAGACGCGTCCGCGATCGTCCATCGCCGTGCCATAGGGCCGCGCGCCCTCGCCCGACGGGGCCGGCCATTCGGCGAAATCCCCGGTCAGCGGGTTGTAAACGCCGAGCCGGCCGCCCGCGTAATCGACGTACCAGACCCTGCCGTCCTCGCCGACTTCGATGCGACGCGGGCGCGCTTCGTCGCGCATGAGGTCGATTTCCGTCAGGGCGAGGGTTTCGGGATCGACTTTCGCGAGCTTGTTCGTCCCGAAAAGCGCGACCCAGACCGTTCCGTCCGGAGCCAGCTTGACGCCGTAGGGGCGCGCGCGTTCCGTCAGCACCGGGATAAGATCGACCTCGCGGCCGTCGGTTGCAAGCCGGCCGATGAAGTTGCCTCCCTGGACGGTGAACCAGATATGGCTTTCATCTGCATCGAAAATGAGCGTGTGCGGATCGCGCGCGGCCTCGTCCGGCATCGCGATTTCCTCGATCTCGCCGGTCTCGGGATCGTGGCGGCCGATGACCCCCGTACGGTTGCCCGCATACCATACGATCCCGTCCGATCCGACGATCAGATTATGCGGCCCCTCGCCTTCCGGCAGGTCGACCTTCTCGAAAGCGCCGTCCGCCACGTCGAGCCGGGCGATATAGCCCGTCCGCTGACCGACGAACCACACGCTTCGCCCGTCCACGGCAAAGGGGTCGCGCGGCCGCGAGGCCTCGTAGGGAACGCTCCACTCGTCGATCTGAACGGCCCCGCCAGGTTGCGAAGAGAAATCCGAGGCCGCCGCCGGCGCAAGGCCCGCGAGCGCCGCGCCCGCCAGGATGAAAATCGCACGCATCATGACCGTATCTCCCTTTCGCTCGCCTGCGATCGCTTAGCGACGGCGCGGCGGCGGCGCAAGCGCCCCGACGCCCGCCAGCCTCGCCCCATGCCTCACGGCGAGGACGCCGCGCCGTCGCTCGGTATGAGGTGGAAAGCCGTCTGGCGACCGTCGAGATAGTGCAGCCTCGCGCCGTCGAAAAAGGCGTCTTCCTCGGCCTTGAAGATGACGTCCTTGCCGCCCCATTCGGCGACGGCCTCGGTGGCGTTCAGTTCGATCGACCAGGCCGTGTCGGCCCGCAGCGGGCGGAAACCCATCGGATGATCGATCCCCTGGTCGTCCCACCATCCGATGGGCGAACCCGCGCCGTGGCCATGGGCGCCGATGCCATGGCTGTAAAAGCTCGGCCGCAAGCCGTCGGCGATGGCCGTCTCGCGCGCGCGGGCGAGGATCTCGTTGCTCGTGCGCCCCGCTGTGAACGCGTCGGTGAGATGATCGGCGGCGCGGTTGACGGCTGCAAGACCCGCGCGCAGTCCCGCCGGCGCTTCGCTCTCGCCGGGTTTCAGAACATAAGCGTGCTGTTGAGTGTCGGTGTTGAGCCCGAGATAGCTAATTCCGAAATCGACATGCACGAGGTCTCCGGGTCTGATCACCTCGGCTCCGGCCTCGACCGCCGGCCATTTCGGATCGACCGCCAGTTCCGCGCGCTGAACGCTGACCGAGGGCTAAAACCAGGTTCGCAGCCCCATGTCGATGAGCTTCTGGCGCAGCCACCAGGAGACGTCGTCCGTCGTCGTCTCGCCGGGCGTGATCACAGCGCGCGAAAACGCCTGCGCGATAAGATCGTGCGCGATCCGAACGAGGCCCGGATATAACGCCATTTCAGCCGGCGTGCGGGTCTCCAGCCATTTGACGGCAAGCGCCTCTGCGCTGACGATCCGGTCGCGGTATTTCAAATCCAGCGCCGCCAGAAAATCTCGGTGCTGAGTATATGAAAGGCCGTCGGCGTGGCTGAAGGTCGCCGAATAATTCAGGGCGATCCTGCGCGGATCGCGCTGCGCGACGAGCGCGGCGAGCCGGCGCCACTGGTCCGGCTCGGCCTCTGGATCCCAAGCCGCAGGAAACGCGTCGCCCACCGGATAACGGCTCACCGCAAGGCGTTCCACCGTCTCGCCGTCGTCCGCGAAGACAAGGATGGTGCGCCGCCGCGCGCTCAGCCAGGTCGCCGGCAGCATCGTCTCGACGACCGGGTCCTCATTATATTCGCGCGCGATCAGGACCCACAGATCGATCTCTTCTTCGCGCATGATGCGGGGAACGAGCTCGTCAAGACGCGAAACAAGGAGGCCGTCGCGGATGGCGGCGCGCTCGCGCATGTCGACGATTTCGATGGGGTCGGACCGCGCGCCCTGATTGACGCGGTCCCCTGCGTCGGCCAGCGCGGAACCGCCGGCTGTGAGCGCCGCGGCGGCCGAGAGCGGGCGAAAGACATGGCGGAAAACGGCTCGCATGACGGCTCCTGCGGTTCGCGGCGTCCATCTTTTAAAGAGCGGTTTCGCCGGGAGCAATCGCCGGGGCCGCCCGGGCGCCGGGTCGCCCCGCGTGCAGCCCGCGCGACGAAGAATGGATATGGGCGGCGCCCTTCGCACGCCCGGCGAGGCCCTCGGGTCAGCTGACGAAGGCCTTTTCGACGACATATTGCCCCGGGGCCGCGTTCGAGCCCTCGGAGAAGCCGGCGGCCTCGACGATCCGGCGCGTGTCCGCGAGCATTGCAGTCGATCCGCAAATCATCACCCGGTCATGCTCCGGATTGAAGCGGTCGATGCCGAGATCGTCGAACAGGCGGTTCGATTCGATCAGGTCTGTGATGCGGCCGGTCGTCCTGAAGGGCTCGCGCGTCGTGGTCGGGTAAAACACGACCCTCTCCGGCGCGATGTCGCCGACGAGGGGATCATCGGGCAGGCGCTCGACGAGATCCGTCGAATAGCCGAGATCGGCGACCTTCCGGCAGGTATGCGTCAATACGACCGACTCGAATTTCTCGTAGGTCTCCGGTTCGCGAACGATGCTGGCGAAGGGCGCGACGCCCGTCCCCGTGGAGAGAAGAAACAGACGGCGTCCGGGGATCAGCGCGTCGAGCACCAGCGTTCCCGTCGGCTTCTTGCCGAGGATGACCCCGTCGCCCGCCGCGATATTTTGCAGGCGCGAGGTCAGAGGTCCGTCCGCCACCTTGATAGAATAGAAGTCAAGCCCGTCGTCCCACGCCGCGCTCGCGATGGAATAGGCGCGCAACAGCGGCTTGCCGTCGACGATAAGGCCCAGCATGACGAATTCGCCCGAACGAAAGCGAAAGGTTGAGGGGCGTTCGACGCGGAACGAGAAGACGTCGTCCGTCCAGTGACGAACCGAAAGCACGCGCTGCTCGGTTAGCGAATTCGGCAAGTTCTGGCTGTCGAACGGCATAAATCTTTCCTTCACGGCTGGTCGCACCAATTAGCCCAACTATAGTCGCGCGCGCCATCAATTTCACGCCGGTCAGGATCCCAATGGCGTGACGGCGGCTTCGGCCGCGCCGGAAAAGGCGGTCGCCGTCGACAGGCGCAGGGCTTTGCCGCCCAATCTGCGCGCCCTTCGGAAATCGAGAACGCAAAGGCGGGATCATGGGCCGCTATCGCGCCGGGATCGGACGCGGCGAGCGCCAGGGGCTCCGCTCGCCGCCGCGCGCTCGCCGCTGCGCTAGCCGGGCTCGAAAGCGCGATAGTTTTTCTAACACGCGACCGGGGTTGATCGCGCCTCAGGGCAGATCGCAGAACCAACAGTCCTCTCGAACAGATCGGGCGCGCCCGGCGCCCGTCGCGCCGATCGGGCTGCCCGGCGGCGTTTCGGCGCGCGGAAGGGACGCAGGCATGGCCGGGGCTGCGCGCGACAGATGCGCGTCGATCCGGCCGATCAACCACTCCCGGTGGGCGCGGTCGGCCGACTTGCCTTCGAGAACGCGCGGCGCGAGCCGGTTGGCGAACCCCTTCAGATACGCGTCGATCCGCGACTGCACCGGCGCGGGCGCGGCGTCCTCGCCGCTCGCCGCGTCGATCAGCGTGGCGACAAAGCGGCTTTGGATGATGCGCGCGATCTCCGTTTCGCGCGGTGCGGTCGGCGATGCGAAGACCTGCGTCTCGACCGCGCTCAGGAGCTCGGCGAAACTCAGCGCGCCGTCCCCGCGCCGCTCGGCCTCGACGAGGCGCATGGCGCGGGCGGGATGCAGGAGCGCGGAGAGACTGAGCTGCGCCGCCGCGTCGGCGGCGGCGAAAATGTCGAACTGAGCGCCCATCGACCCGGCGAAAAATTCCGACCCGCGTCCGCCGCCATAAAAATCGACAGGCGGCGTCAGACGATTGAGGAGCGCGTCCGGGAGATCGAGCGCGGACGGATCAAGCGTCGCAAGCACGGCGGCGAGCGCCGCGCGCTGTCTTTCCGCCGGGGCCGGCGCCGCCGTCGCGTCCTCGTCGCCCTTTTCCGCATGGCGAAATTCAACGCCCCCGATCAGTTTCGCAGCCGCGACCGTCTGGTATCGGTGGTAGAGATAGATCGGCACGATCGCCTGAACCAGGCGCGCGGTCGCCTCGCCGGGCTTCAGGACAGGCTCGCCGAAGCGGCCGAGAGCGGCGGCCCGGACGCGCATCGTCTCTTCCAGGCTCGCAACGGGGTCCGCGCCGTTGTCCCAGACGCTGGCGTAGGGGTGCGCCGTTCCCGCCGAGCGGCCTTGCGCGTCGTCGACGAAACGCAAGCCCGATGCGTAGGCCGCGTCGACCATCGCCTCGAGCAGCGCCTCTTCATCCGTTTCCGGCCGAACGTCGCTGTAGAGCCAGCGCACCGTAAAGACGTCCCAGGGGCCGACGCCGACGCCATAGGCCTCGCTGAAATCAAGCGCGCCGTCGGCGTCCAAACGCACGAGCGGGGCCGGATAGTCCATCACCGACGCGCGGTCGTCAGCGCTCGCGGCGAAATTATGGGCGAAGCCGAGCGTGTGCCCGACTTCGTGCGCGGCGAGCTGGCGGATGCGCGCGAGGGCGAGTTCGACGGGATCGTCAGCCTCCCCCGTACCGGTCTTCCCGGCCCCGGCGAGGCCTTCGAAAATCATCCGGTCCTGGCGCACGCGCTGGCTGCCGAGAACCACATGGGCCTTGAGCATTTCGCCCGTACGCGGATCGTGAACGCCGAAGCCGTAGGACCAGCCGCGCGTCTGGCGATGGACCCACTGGATGACGTTGTAACGGATGTCCATGGGGTGCGCGTCGTCGGGGAGCAGCTCGACCCGGTAGGCGTCCTCATAGCCCGCCGCCTCGAAGGCCTCGGCCCACCAGCGCGCGCCGTCAAGAAGTGCGGAACGGATCGGTTCCGGCGCGCCCGGATCGACATAAAAGACGATCGGCGCCTTCGCCGGACTTTTCTCCGCCGCCGGGTCCGCACGCTCGAGGCGGAAGCGCCGCGCGAAGCGACCGCGGATTTCCCCGTCAAGCGGCGCGCTGAAATCATAATACGGAACATCAATGGCGGCGACGCGAGGGTCGAAAGCGCGAGGGCGGTAACCCGCCTCGGGAAGCCGGACGAAGGAATGGTGCGCGGTGAGGGTCACCGAGCGTCCGTCCGCGGCGGTCTGCGCGGCTTGCGGCCCGGAAGACTTGGCCGAAAGCGTGAGCCGCGCGTCGATCTCGACATTGTCCGGAAAGGCGAGAA
This sequence comes from uncultured Caulobacterales bacterium, assembly GCA_964493225.1. Taxonomy (GTDB): domain Bacteria; phylum Pseudomonadota; class Alphaproteobacteria; order Caulobacterales; family Parvularculaceae; genus JAJFFW01. The sequence goes on from CAZBOC010000025.1 coordinate 13,584, forward strand.
CGCCCGCCGGGTCGACATAGCTGCGCGCGTCGTCGACGGCGTAATCGCCCTCGCCCGCATCGGCCATGGCTTCGCCGGCGCCCATGAGGTCGCTTTTCAGAAAGCCTGAAATGTCAACGGCGACGGCGCCTTCGGGCGCGTCCCTTTCGATCACGCCGGCCCAGAGTATCGAGGATGCGAAAGACTCCCGCACGGCCTTCTTCTCCCGGGGGTCGTCGGCGCTCGCGCGGTAGGTCCAGTTCTCCTCCTCGAGGACGACCTTGTCGCCGACGCGCCGCACGGCGACGATCCGGCCTGCGTCCGCATTTCCGCGATCAAGGCCGACGGGGTTGGATCCAAGCCCGGCCGTCAGGCCGGCCGAATGGATGTATCGCCCGAGGAGTCCGGTTTCGTCCGCTTCAGGAAAATAGGCGATCGCGGCGCCGTCGGCGCGCAACGCCACGTCGAAAAGCCCTTCTACGCGAAGAAGCGTTTCGACCGGCGCGTCCCCGTCGGGCGCATCGGTAACCTCCAAGGCTTGCGCGACCGCCTTGGGCGGGGCCTCTTGGGCGTCCTGCGGGGCGGGCTGCGCGGCGCGGCCCGTGGAAAAGGCGGCGGCGGCGAACGCTGCGGCGAACACCGCGAAACGAACGCCGGCGCGCGGCGCGGTTGTTGAATTCAGGACGGCAAACCCCATCATTCGCCCCTTCGGTTGCGCGCGGGCGCCGCCGCGCGGCGGCGACGATAGAGCGGTTTTCCTAGGATCCCAAGACCGCGGCGCGCCGGGCGTTTTCCTCGATTTCGCGCCAGCGGCCTTCCGCGATCATCGCCGCGGGCGCCACCCATGAGCCGCCGACGCAGGCGACGTTGGGCAAAGCGAGGTAGTCTGCGGCCCGTTGCGCCGAGATGCCGCCCGTCGGGCAGAATGTGATGTCAGGCAGCGGGCCGCGGATCGCCTTAAGGGCCGGAATCCCGCCCGCGGGCTCGGCGGGAAAGAATTTCAGCGCGCGAAAGCCCGCCTCGAACGCCGCCATCGCTTCGCTGGGGCTGGCGACGCCCGGCAGCGCAGGGGCCGGCGAGGCGGCCATCGCCCCCGTCAGTTTCGGGCTCAGGCCGGGGCTGACGAGAAAGTCCGCGCCGGCCTCGAGCGCGCGCGCGACGTCGTCGGGCGTGCGGATCGTTCCCATGCCGATAATGAGATCCGGCGCGGCGTCCTTCATGGCGGCCAGCGCATCGAGGGCGCAGTCCGTCCTGAGCGTGAGTTCCGCGACGCGAAGCCCGCCGGCCGCCAGCGCCCCAGCGAGGGGCGCGGCGTGTTCGACCGCAAGCACTTCAAGCACCGGGATGACGCCCGCGGCGTCCATGATCGCATCGATTTTCATGTCGGCTCCAGCGTCGCCGCCGCACCGTAGAGCGCGGCGCCGTCGACCACGATCAGCCTGACGGGGACCGCCGCGACGTAGCCCTGCATGCGGCCCTTGTTGAGGAATTTCGCAACGAAATCGGAATTCAGGAAAATCTCCCGGATCTTCGGCAGGATGCCTCCCCCGAGAAAAACGCCGCCCCGCGCGCCCGTGGAGAGCACCGCATCCCCGACGACACGCCCGAGGACGCCGCAGAACATCTCAACGGCCTTCGCCGCGATCGGATAGGAACCGTCGACCGCGGCGCGGGTGATTTCGTCCGCCTGCAGCGAGACGCGGGGCGTATCGGCTGCGGCGCAGAGCGCGCGATGGATGTTGACGAGCCCGCGGCCCGAAAGGAGCCGCTCGACGGAGACGCGCGGATGCTCGCGCGCGATGAACTGCATCACGGCGAATTCCTCCTCGTCGCGCGGCGCGAAGGTCACATGTCCGCCTTCCGTCGACACGATGACGCGCCCGCCCTGCGGCGTCGGCACGATCAGCGCCTGGCCGAGCCCGGTCCCGGGGCCGATGACGAGCCTCGGCGCGGCGGGGTTCGCCTCGCCCGGCTTGACCAAGGCGAAACCGTCCTCGGGAAGGACGTCGACGCTCGCGGCGAGCGCGTAGAAATCGTTCACGACGCGGAAATCATCGAGCGACAAGGCGCTCTTGATTTCCTGGGGGCGGAACCGCCAGTGGGAGTTCGTGAAGACGACCTCTTCGCCGTTGACCGGCCCGGCCACGGCGAAACAGGCGCGCTTCGGAGCCGCGCCGACCGCCTCGAGATAGGCGTCCGCGGCGTCGCGCACCGTCTCGAAATCCTCCGCGCGGAAACCCTGGGCGTCGCGCACGACGATCGACGGACCCTCAAGATCTGCAAGCGCGAAGCGGGCGTTCGTCCCGCCGATATCCGCGACCAGGACGCCCTCAGTCATCGACGCCCCGCTCCTTCAGGGAGAAGGTCATGGCGCCCCCTTCCGCGCCGCCGACGAGGGCGCGCATCCCGGCGAAAAGCTCTCGCCCCGTCCCCCAGCGGTCTTCGTCCAGATCGCGCGCTCCGGCCGTGCGCGCGTCGAGGTCGGCGTCGACGGCCAGCACGCCCTCCTCCGTATCAAGACGGATCATGTCGCCGTCACGGATCCTGCCGATCGCGCCGCCGCACAGGGCCTCAGGCGTGACGTGGATTGCGGCCGGAACCTTGCCGGAAGCGCCAGACATGCGCCCGTCGGTGA
>CAZBOC010000026.1:0-528 GCA_964493225.1 uncultured Caulobacterales bacterium
CGGCGCGCCGCCTCCGGGGTCGGTCAAGGCCTCCCGAGTCGGGATCCGGGCGCGGGCCTTGATCTGCGCATCGATCGCGACGATGAGCGGTTCCAGTCTGACGAGATCGAGGGCGGCGGCGCCGTGCATCCCCCCGGCGATTTCCTTGCGGGCGCGCAGGGAGCGAAGACGCGCCCGCCGCATGTCTGCGGGCGCGTAGGAAAGCGCCTGCCTTTTCGTCTCGAATTCGTCGAGCCGCGCGTCGAGGGCGCCCAGCGCGACGCGCAGGCGCTTGTTTTCGCGTTGCAGGGCGGGCGTTCGTCCGCGCGGGCCGACATCCACGACACCGGCTCCGCCCCCGCCATGGGCGGGCGGCCACGCCGCGCATCCCGTCGCGGGCCCCCCCCCCCCCCCCGCCGCCCCCGCCCGCCCCGCCGCGGGACGACGCGGTCGTGACCATCGTCCATCGGATCGAGGCGGCCGCGTTCGATCTCGCCATCGCGCTCGCTCGCATGCTCGGCGTCGAACGCGCCTCCACCTTCGGCGGCT
>CAZBOC010000026.1:538-16125 GCA_964493225.1 uncultured Caulobacterales bacterium
GGGCGGGCGGCCACGCCGCGCATCCCGTCGCGGCGAGCGCCGCCAGGCCGACTGCCGTCGCTCGCCCCCTACGCCGCGAGAACAACGCGCGCACCCTGCGGGACGGAACTGTCGACGGATCGCGTTGCGCCCGCGGTCATGCGCTTTCGGGATTGACCGGGGTCGCAGGGCTCGGCGCCGAAAACCGTCTCCAGCTTGAGGTTTCGAATAAACGCTGCAGGCTGACCTTTAAGGCCAGTGAGCCGAAATGCGCCGCGTTTGGCGCGCTGCCTTTTCTTGAGCGCCACCAGCAAGCCGAGCCCGGACGGATCGAGAAAATCGACGCCGGCTAGATTGAGTTCAATCGCATCGGGCGAGCTGTCGACGGCGGCGAGAAATGGAGCGGACAATTCGACGACGCCGATCGCGTCAAGGCTTGTGTCGACATTGATAATGCAAAGCTCTTCACTTTGGTGAATGGCGTAACTCATGACTGCTCTCCGATACCACCGTTGATTTCGGCGCCTCATATCGCCGACAACTCCATTTTTTGCGTAAAACAAATTAAATAAGAGAAAATATTGTACTTCTGTATATTATTTTCTCTTGCTTGCATTTCTCCTCTATTTTGCGCGCCCGTGCGCGCATTTCGCCAGAGGTTTCGCCCGGGCGCAGCGCCCGTATTGCGAATTGCGCCAGGTCGCACTCGCCGACCTCCCAGAACGCCGCGGCGACCAGCGGCCCTGACGCTCTTTTTCCGAGGAGTTTTCGCCGGGCGAGCGCGTATTGGTGACGCAGAACGGGATAAGATTGGAATATGCGGCCGTCGACGATGTAACCCGCCGTGACATCTGCGACGCCTTGCTCCCCCGCGGCCATGACGAGAATGGCCGCCTCGCCGTTGCGATGCAGGGGCATGAGCCGCAGCGCGCCGTCGCATGTCGGGCTTGCGAGCACCAGCGCCGCGTAGGGTCCGACCGGCGCCACCGCCTCGACCTCTTCGACCTGAAACCCGCTGGCTGACAAGGACGACTTGAGTCGGCGCAGCGCGTCGCTTTCGTCCGCTTGCGCCGCATCGAGGCCGCCCGCGAAAAGCGCGGCGGCTTTCAAGCCGGCGCCCAGCGCGCCGCATGCGATTACGAGTCCTGCGCGCATCATCTTCCAACCGCACGCGCGCCGGCGAAAACCGCGCTCGCGATTGCGATCGCGTACGCGGCGGAAATGAGATCGGCGCCCTCGGCGTCGTGAAAATAGGCGAAGGCCTCGGGGGACTGCGCCATGGCCGCCAGCCGCGTCAGATTGACGAGGAACACGCTGGCGCACAGCAATCCAGCGATGAGCGCGAAAGGTTTGGGCGAGAGAATTCCGAGCGGCCTCGTCAACGCGAACCAGAGAATGAAGGCGTCGCAAACATTCGCATATGAGGAACAGCCGGTCAGTATAAGAACGGAGTGCCCGCCTTTCCTAAGGAGATTGCCGTCGATGGAGACCGCGTCGCCGAGCGCCCCGCTTAGTAGGCCGGCCGCTGCGGCGTCAATTGCGAGAGCAGCGCCGGCGAGCGGTCCGAGAAACAGCGCGCCGAGCGGCGCACGTGCAGCGCACACGAAGAGAATGGCGTAGCCGGCCCGACGCCGCGGACACTGCGCGCAAACGCGGCCCAGGAGCCCGGCGACCGCGAGGGCCAGCCAGGCGCCCATTGCAAAAGGCGTCAAAAGCAGTCCCGTCGCTGCAGTGAAAGACCAGATCGCTATGCGCCTCCCCCCCCCGCACGGCCGTGCAGGCGGCGGCGCGGCCAAGCGAGGTGCGCGGCGACCTGCAAGGATCAGCGCCATCCCGACGACCGTACAAAACAAGACCACGAAGCGGACTGCGCAGTCTCCTTGGAGACAGGTTTGCGGATCCGCGAGCGCCACGATGACCGGCTTTGCAAAGGCGTTTGCGCCAGCCGCCGCCGCAAGCGCGCATAGCGCCCGGTCGTCCAGCCGCTCTTCATGCTTGCGCGGCACGTCGCCAACCTGCGGTTTCATAGGCGTTGAGAATTTGCGGCAATACCGCTTCCGGCGAGTAGTCGCGTCGCACCGTCGCACGCGCCCTTGCGCCGATCCGCGCAAGTTCTTCGGCGGGCATCGCATTGAAACTCTCAACTGCGCGCGCCCAGCCGTCGGCCTCATCGCCGGCGATTAGACGGCCGCCGCCGCCGGCCAACAGTTTCGGCAACTCCCCGACCGGCGCGCCCAGCACCGGGATCCCGCGCGCACCCGCCTCCAGCGCCGTCATCGGCAAGCCTTCGGCGCGCGAGGGCATGCACAGAACGTCCACTTTCGACCAGATCCGTCGGACATCCGTCTCGACGCCTCTGAATTCGACGGCGTCGCCGGCGAGCGCGCGCGCAGCTTTCATCATCGGCCCGTCGCCGAACGCAATGAACCGCCCACGGACCGATCCGGCCGCCAGGGCGCAGAAACGGTCCACGCCCTTTTCATGGGAAAACCGTCCGACAAAAGCGAACCGCCGCTCCCCCGGGCGGGAGAATTCGGGGGCGCCATCCTCCAGCGTCACGAAATTGTTGACCTGACGCGCCGATCTCACCCGTGTCTTGATATCATCGCTGACGCAAAGCGCTGTTGCGAGACGCGCGGTTTTCCTGTCGAGCCACGCATAGAGCGCCAGCCGGCCGCGCGCGCGCTCGCCTGCGTGAAAGGTCGATACGACAGGCGCGCCGAGGCTGCGCGCGACCAACCGGCCGATAAGCCCCGCTTTGTATCCATGCGTATGCAGCATCGACGGACGCTCGCGCCTCAGACGGCGCAGGAAATCGGCCGTCCCATCACAGACGATCGTCTCGGGCGCGCCGTCGCGATCGAACAGGGGATGCTCGCCATATTGCTTGATGCGCACGATGACGGCGTCGATCTCCGCTGCGCGCAGCGCCTCGGACAACTCGCGCACATGCGTCTCAACGCCGCCGACAGCGCTGGTGTCGAGCGCCAGCCAGATGCGGCCGGAACGCGCAGACCCCGCGCTGCGCGGAGCGCATTTCTCCGATTCGTTAATTCGTTTCCACATCGACAACGCTCTCCTCTTCGCGCGGCCATTGCATTCTGCAATGGCGCTTCACCAGACCATCGGCGAATTGCAATACGCATATATATCTATACTTACTTTTTTGAATCTTACTTTCGGTCTTTTCTTTTTCCGATGTCCGCATTTAAGCCTTTCTTCATGCGTATGCGTATTTTCTGCGTGGCGAGATCGGAAGTCGATCGCGTCGTTGCGGGAGTATCAAATGTCGGGCTTTGCAGTCGCCGCGCTGGGATCGCTCGGGCTCCTCGCCTACGGTCATGTCATTTATCCCGCCGCCATGATCGCCGCGGCGCGCCTGCTCCCGGCGCGCAGGCCGCCGCACCAGACGCGCGATGAGGCGGCAGTCCCCTCAATCGCGGTTCTCGTGCCTGCCTTTAACGAGGCCCGCGTCATCGCGCGCAAGATCGAGACCCTCGCCGCGGCGGATTATCCTCGCGACAGGCTGCGCGTCGTCATCGGGGACGACGGCAGCTGGGACGGCACGGCGCGCGAAGCGCGACGCGCCGCCTCACGAAACCCCGCGCTCAATGTCGAGGTCGTCGCGTTTGCGGAAAACAGGGGAAAAGTGGCCGTTCTCAACGAACTCGTCGCCGGATCCTCGGAGGATCTCGTCGTGTTCACGGACGCTTCCGCATTGCTGCCGGAAAACGCCCTGCGACGGATGGCGGCGCATTTCGCGGATCAAGACATCGGCGCGGTCGGCGTCGGCTACGAAGCCTTCGATCTCGGGGCGGACGAAGTCGCCGCCTACTGGTCGGCGCAGACCCGGATCAAGATCGGGGAAAGCCGCGTCTCGGGGCTGATCGGGGCCCACGGGGCCGGCTACGCCGTCAGGCGGACGCTTTTTGAGCCGCTGCCGGTGGACGCGATCAATGACGACTTTCTGATCCCGATGCTGATCGCGACGCGCCCCCTTCCTGCCGCGCGGCGTCTTACCTATCCGAGGACGATTTACGACCCGTCGGTAAGCGCGCGCGAACTCGATCGCGTCGCCGAAAGGGACGATTTTCACCGCCGCAAGCGCATCGCGGCAGGCAACCTGCAGCAATTGGCGATCCTGATGCGGCGCAGGGGCTTCTGGCGCCCCTCGATCGCGCTGGCGGTCCTCTCCGGCAAGGGCGTGCGCGCGGCGACGCCTTTCCTCCTGGCGGCCGGATTTCTCGGCGCGGCGCTCGGCGCGAGCGAGCATCCATACCTCAAAATCGCGGCGGCCGGACAGACCGCGTTCGTCGCTGCGGCGCTCGCAGGTCTCGCCGCTACGCGCCTCCCCGTCCCGTTGCGCCTGCTCGGCTACGCGCTCAAGGGGACGGCGGCGGCCGGGATCGGCTCGGTCGAATATCTCGCGGGCGTCCGGCGACGCCCGGGACGAAATGGCGGCGCGCAGTCCTACGTTCCTGTTTCGGTGCGCGTCGCAAAGCGCGCATTCGATATAGTCGCCGCCCTTTCGGTCCTGATTGCGACAGCCCCGGTCACGGCCGTGATCGCAGTGGCGATCAGGATCGACAGTCCGGGCCCGGTCTTTTTCCGCCAATGGCGCGTCGGTGAAATGCGCCCGAACGAGACGAGAATTTTCCGCATGATAAAATTTCGCTCGATGCGCACCGACGCCGAAGCGACGACCGGCGCAGTCTGGGCGACCAAGCGGGATCCGCGCGTGACGCGCGTCGGCGGCTTTCTCCGCAAGACGCGCCTCGACGAAATCCCGCAAATGATCAACGTCCTCAAGGGAGAAATGTCGATCATCGGCCCGCGCCCGGAGCGCCCCTCCTTTTACGGACGGCTTGAGGCTGGCGTCCCGTTTTACGTCGAGCGCACGTTCGGCCTTCGTCCCGGCGTGACAGGCCTCGCCCAAATCAACCAAGGGTATGACCGCGATATCGAGGATGTCAGGCGCAAATCCATGTACGACCACGCCTACGCCGCCTCGCTCTCGTCATTCGGACACTGGCTGGCGCGCGACCTCGAAATCGCGACACGGACCTTTCTCGTCATGATTCTCGGACGCGGACAGTAGGCGCGTTCGATGCATTCACTGAACAAACGGACAAAGGGGTGCGACTGAAAATGTGCGGAATTGTTGCGGCGAGCCTGAAGATCGACGTCACGCATGACCTCCTCGAAGGCCTTGAGCGGCTTTCCTATCGCGGCTACGATTCCGCCGGGATCGTCGTTACGGGGACGGACGGCTTCGCTCGTCGACGGGCCGAAGGCAAAATCGAGAATCTCAAGGCGGACGTTGCGGCCTGCCCGGTTTCAGGGCGCGCCGGCCTCGGCCACACGCGCTGGGCGACCCATGGCGCGCCGACGGAAGCCAACGCCCATCCCCATGTGGCCGGACGCGTGGCGATCGCGCACAACGGCATCATCGAAAACCACGCCGCCCTGCGCGCCGGGCTCAGGAAAAGCGGCGCCGACTTTCAAAGCGAAACCGACAGCGAAGTCGCCGCGCACCTGATCAACGACGCCCTCGACGCCGGCTTCGCGCCGGTCGACGCGATGCGCCGGGCCCTCTGCCGCCTTGAAGGTCAGCACGCGATTTGCGCGGTTTTCTCGGATCGAGACGACTTCCTTGTCGCCGGCAAGAAAGACAGCCCACTGATCGTCGGTGTCGGCCCGGACGGCGTTTATGTCGCCTCCGACATCCTCGCCGTCGCCGACCGCATCAATGAAGCGATCTATCTGGACGACGAAGATCTCGCCGTCATCGACCGGGGGGTCCTGCGGATCTTCGGCTATGACGGAGCGCCCCGGACGCGCGGGCGCGAACCCATACGCTTCACGGCGGCGGCCGCATCGGGCAAGGGCGGTTATCGCCATTTCATGTTGAAGGAGATCAACGAACAGCCCGAAGTGGTCTCGAAGCTTCTCGCCGCACCCGAGTCCGCGCCGACAGGCAGTTTTACGGAGCCCGAGGCCATCGACATCGTTGCATGCGGCACCTCCTACAACGCCGGCGCCATCGCGCGGGACTGGTTCGCCAGATACGCCGGTCGCCGCGTGAATGTCGAAACGGCCTCGGAATATCGGTACCGTGAGGACCTCGCCGACAAGCGTGCGGCAATCGTGATTTCGCAGTCAGGAGAAACGGCCGACACGCTTGCCTGCCTTCGGGACATGAAACGCTGTCAGCGCGCGGTCAGCGCGATCGTCAATGTCGCAACGAGCTCCATGGCGCGCGAAGCGGATGCAGCGCTGATGACGCGCGCCGGGCCCGAAGTGGGCGTCGCCTCGACCAAGGCGTTCACCGCGCAGCTGGTTTCGCTGTTGCGCTTCGCGCTGACGCTCGGAGAGGCCTGCGGCGGCGGCGACCCGCGCGCGACGGCGTCCGCTCGAGCCGCCCTGACGCGATTATCGGACGACCTCGCCGAGGCTTTGAAATGCGAAGGCGACGTCCTGCGCGCAGCGGGCGCCGTCAAGGACGCGAGGAGCGCGATCTTCATCGGCAGGGGCCCCGCCCACGGCCTCGCAGTCGAGGGCGCGTTGAAGCTGAAGGAGATCTCGTACATCCACGCCGAGGGCCTGCCCGCCGGCGAGTTGAAGCATGGCCCGATCGCCCTGATCGAGGAGAAAACGCCCGTCGTCGTGATCGCCCTGTCCGGCCGGCATCTCGCAAAGACCGTCTCAAACCTCGAAGAAGTGGCGGCGCGTGGCGCGACAACCATCGTCATAGCCGATCCGGCCGCCCTCGAGGAGATCGCGGAGCGGGCCGACTTCTCCATCGCGATCCCCGCCATGCCGTCCGAAACCGCCCCGATCGCAGCCGCAATCCCGCTGCAATTGCTGGCCTACTACACGGCCGTTCTTCGGGGTACGGACGTTGACCAACCACGCAATCTGGCCAAATCGGTCACGGTTGAATAGGAGCCGCTTTCACCATGCGAGAATGGATAAAGACAGGCGCCCACCCGCTCGCACGCGCCCTTCGCGGACTGGGGCGAGGCGTATTCAGGGGCTCCGCCCCTTATATTCCAGGTTTGCACGACTTTCTTTATCGCGCCTGCAGACTCTCGCAACTCGTCTGGGGCGAGTTCTGGCGCATCGCGTTCTGGACGCCGGTCTTCAGAAGCCGGACGAACGGCGGCGGAGCCTGGCTGCACCTCGCGGGTCCGGGGATGCCCCTCGTCACCGGACCTGTGGAGATCCGCATGGGCGGACACTGTCGCCTCTCGACGGCCCTGACGATTTCGGGACGCGCGTCGACGAGCCCGCCGCCGGTCCTCAAAATCGGCGATAATGTCGGCGTCGGCTGGCAGACGACTATCGCAGTGGGCCGGCGCGTCGTCTTCGAAGACAATGTTCGGATCGCCGGACGGGCCTTTTTCGCCGGCTATCCGGGCCACCCCCTCGACGCCGCGGCCCGTGCGCGCGGCGAGCCTTGCACCGACGAACAGACCGGCGACATCGTGCTCGAGAAAGACGCCTGGCTGGGCTTCGGCTGCACGGTCGCCGCCGGGGTGACAATCGGCGCAGGCGCGGTTGTCGCCGCCGGCAGCGTCGTTACGCGCGACATTCCGCCAGGCGTTCTCGCCGGCGGGGCCCCGGCGCGCGTCATCCGTGCGCTGGATCCGCGCGGCGGCGAAGCCCTCGAGCCGCCTTCACGAAGCCTCGCGGCGGTGTAGACCATGGACCTATTCAAACGCCCACTGATCGTATTCGGAGAGGACTGGGGCGCCCATCCTTCGAGCACGCAGCACCTTGTCAAAAGGCTGGCGGCGAAGCGCGACGTCGTCTGGGTGAACTCGATCGGCTTGCGCAGGCCGCGGTTCAACGCAGCTGATCTATCCCGTCTCGGATCAAAGCTCGTCGCGATGGGCGCGGGAGCCCCGCCGCCGGCGCCGCGGCCCGAGGGCATGACCGTCGTCAGCCCGTGGGCGGTCTCCTGGCCCGGCGCCGCGCTCGCCTCGGCGATGAACGCCCGGCTCCTGACGGCGCGCCTTTCGCCTCATCTGCGCCGCTTCGACGCCGCGCCGATCCTTTGGTGCTCCCTGCCGACGGCCGTCGACGTCGTCGGTCGCCTCGGCGAGGCGGGCGTCGTCTATTACGCCGGAGACGATTTCGCCGCGCTTGAGAACGTCGACCATCGCGGCGTCCTGCGCGCCGAACGCGGCCTCCTCGAACGCGTCGACAGGGCGTATGCGGCGAGCGCCGCCATCGCCGCGACGCTGATGAAGAGGGCGCCGGGCCTCGACGCGAGCCGGTTGCGGGTCATCGACCATGGATGCGACGTCGATCTCTTCGGCGCGCCCCCGCCGCCGGCGGCGGACCTGCCCGCGGGCGGCAAGGTCGCCGGATTTTACGGATCGCTCTCCGGCTGGATCGATCTGGAGCTTCTCGCAGCCGCGGCGCAGCGCCTTACAGACTGGACCTTCGTACTTATCGGACCCGTACGGACCGATATCCGGGCGATCGCAAAGCGAGGGAATATCCGCGTGCTCGGCCCGCGGCCGCACGCGGCGCTTCCCGCCTATGTCGGACACTGGCGCGCCTCGCTCCTGCCGTTTCGCGACACGGCGCAAATCCGCGCGTCGAACCCCTTGAAATTGCGCGAATATCTGGCTGCAGGCGCACCGGTGGTCGCAACGGCCCCGACGCCCCTGTTCGGATATGACGATCACGTCGCAAAGGTTGACGGCCCCGACGAACTCTGTGCGGCGCTTGTCGCCTGCCTCCACGAAGACAAATCAGCGCGAACCGCGCGCAAGGCCGCCGTAGCGGAAGCGTCGTGGGATTCGCGCGCGGCGCGCCTTGATCGCGAACTCGACTTCATCAAGCCCCTCGAACGCCTTGCGAGCGCCGCATGAACCGGTCGGATCAAGACGAGGCGCGCTCCGCATACGGCGCGGCCGGAGCCGACCCGATCCGGTCGGCGAGCGGCGAGGACCGCGCCGCGCCGCCATGGACGGTGATCATCCACCTCTGGTTGCTCGCGGCGTGGCGGCGACGCTACCTCGCGGCCGCGCTTATGCTCGCCTTTCCCCTGCTCGGCCTCGTCGTGGGAATCTCGCAGTCGAAAATCTACACGAGCCGCATGACGATCCTCATTCAGGAAAGCGCGAAACATAATCCGTTTCTGAACGACCTCGCCGTGGAGACGCGCCTGAAAGACCGGATCAGCGCCCTCGAAGCGCTCTTGCATTCGCGTCACATCCTGTTGGACGTCGCGACCGACCGGGGACTGATTGACGAGGCGACGCCGGCGCGGGAGCGCGAAGTCTTGTTGCGGCGACTGTCCTCGCAACTGTCGCTTCGGCTGATCGGCGAGGAGATCGTGGAACTTTCCCTGAAGCGGGAAAGCGCGGAGGAAATCGACAAGATTCTCCTCGCCGTCGCACAGCGCTTCATGGAGAAGGTCCTTGCGCCGGAACGCTCGTCAATCGTCGGCTCCGTCCGTTTCCTTGAGGAGCAACTGGAGAAAAGCGCGCGCGAGCTGATCGAGGCCGACAAGGCCTACGCCGAATTCACCGCCGCCAACGCCGACGCGCTGCCGGCCCTGCATTCGGGAAACGTCAAGAGACTGGGCGAACTTCAGGCGGCGCTGAGCGAACGCAAGACCGAACTTGACGGCGCGAGCGAGCGCTACCGAAACATCGTCCAGCGCCTCGCCCTGTCCAATCCCGTGATCCTACGTATCGAACAGCAGATCATCGACCAGAAGACGGAACTTACCGCGCTCACGGCACGCTATACGGACGAACATTCAGCTGTTCAGGCCGCCCGCCGCCGGCTTTCGCGCCTTGAAGCGGAACGCAACGCCCTCCTCGCCCAGCCGGTGGAGGCGGACCTTTCGTCAATTGAGAAAATCTACGCGGCCGCGATTCAGAAAAGCGATACGGACACGGATTTCGGCTCCCTGCTCATCTCGCAACTCGAACGCCTTCAGCAGGCCCAGGAAGCGATCATCGCGCTCAGGCGCGAAGTCGCCGCCCTCCAGGACGAGATCGAAAGCGTCGAGACCCGCGTTGCGCGTTTCGGCCGAATGGAAACCGAGCTCAATCGCATTGAACGCAATCTCGCTGTCAAGCGACGCGTTCACGAAAAGCTGATGGAGCGTTCCGAGATGGCGCGCGTCACCGGAGCGCTCGGCCAGTTCGAGGCTCCCGAACGGATCAAGGTGATCGACCAGCCCACGGCGCCATCGCGCCCGGAGGGTATGCCGCCGCTTGTTTTCGTCGCCGCCGGCGGCTTCAGCGGCGTCGCCGCAAGCCTCGGGGCCATCGTCGTCCTGAACTTTCTCGACACCACCGTGAAACGCCGCGACGAAGTCGAAACCCTCACCGGCGCGCCGGTTCTCGCACGCGTTCCCGCGATGCGCGCCTTCGAAATCGACGCGGCGGCGGCGCCTCGGGACGGCTTCATCCGCCGCGCGCGCAAGGGCTGGCGCGCGATCGCGGGACGGATCGGAAAACCCTCCACCGGCGAGATCCTATGATCACAGTACAGATCGTCCAGCATCTTCGTCCCGGCGGCATCGAGACGCTTTGTCTGGACCTCCTTGAAAACACCGCTTTTGATAAGACCTATTGCATAAGCCTCGAGGGGGCGCGCGACGATGCGCTCGACCATTGGCCGCGGCTTGACGCCTTTTGCGACCGCCTGATCTTTCTCGAGAAACCGGGCGGCCTTTCCCTCTCCACGCTCTACAGATTAGAGCGCGTCTTGCGCCGGCTGAAACCGGACGTCGTCTTCACGCACCATGTCGGCCCGCTGCTTTACGGCGGCCTCGCCAGCCGTCTCGGCGGGATCGGCGCCCTTGTCCACACCGAACATGACGCCTGGCACCTTGAGGACACAAAGCGCCGTCGACTGATTAAAGGGCTTATCCGCGCGCTAAAGCCCGTTCTTGTCGCGGACGCCGAGACAGTGGCGCGTGAGCTTCAAGCAAGGACCGGATTGGAGGCGGATAGGGTCATTCGCAACGGCGTCGACCTCGACCGTTTTCTCCCAGGCGACAGCGGGAGCGCGAGACGGCGTCTCGGCCTTCCGGCTGACGCGCCCCTCATCGGGTTCGCCGGACGTCTGGAGGCCGTCAAGGGGCCGGACATCGCGGTGAAGGCGCTGGCCGCGACGGACCGGGACGACCTTCAACTGGCGCTCGCGGGCGAAGGCGCGCTTCACCATCGGCTTCGCGGCCTCGCCGACAGCCTCGGCGTCGCCGACCGGACGCATTTTCTGGGCCGCCTCGACGACATGGCGCTTTTTTATCGGGCCGTCGACGCGTTGGCGCTGACGAGCCGGCGCGAAGGGTATCCGCTCGCGCCCCTCGAGGCGCAGGCCTGTGGAACGCCGGTGGTGGCCGCCGATGTGGGAGGCGTGCGCGAAACAGTCTGCCCCCGGACGGGCGCGATGGCGCCGGCGGAGAACATCGCCGCTTTCGCAGCCGCCTTCGACCGGATCGCCGACGCCAGAGACGCGAAGCCGGGAAAGGCGCATGCGACGGCGCGCGCCTTCGCAGCGGCGATCGGCGATAAATCCAGAATGCTCCATGCGTATGCGGAACTTGCGACGTCGATCGCGGGCCCCAAAACTTGCGTCCGGCCGACGAGCGCGTCCCGATGACCGCGGCGGCGCCTGTCTCGCAAACACGGCCCCGGAACCCGGAAACGGCCCGCGCGATCCATCATGGATTGATCGCAGCAGGCTTTCTGGCGATCGTCGCGCTCGCCTGGCGAGCGGTTCCCCACCCGCTCGTCGGCCCGGTCCTGTGCGCCGTTCCTGTCGCGGCTCTGATCGGCCTCTGCTCGCCTGTCCTGATGGCGACGCTCTTCATCGCGTTTTCGTTCTTTCGCATCCATGAAGTTTTTCCGTTCCTTTCGCCGCTCAAACTGCCGCTTCTTCTCGCGCTCGCGTCCCTGGCGGCGCTCGGCGCAGCGCTTTGGCTCGAACGGTTGAGGCCGAGCTGGGAGCCGTTGTTCGCACCGTTTCTCGCCTTCTTCGCCGTCGTGACGGCGGGCATGTTTTTTGGCTCGAATTTCGCCAACTCCTTCGCCTACTGGAAGGACACCTATGTGAAAATCGCCGTGATGGTGTTCGCCATCGCCTGGCTGGTTCGTCGCCCGACCGACTTTTCCTTTCTGCAGCGGATGATTATCGGCTGCGGGGTAATCGTCGCCGTGACAGCGCTTTACAACAAGGCCAACGGGATCGACCTGGTCGAGGGCACGCGCGTCAGCATCGGCCGGTCGATCGGATCCGTGCTCGGCGATCCGAACGACTTGGCGCTTGTTCTTCTGTTCCCGGCCGGTTTCGCGATCAGCGCCGCGGTCGGGCGCGGCCTGCCGGGACCAGACCGCTTTTTCGGCGCCGTCGCTTTCGCGCTTTCCGGCCTCGCCGTCGTTGCGACACAGTCCCGGGGCGGCCTTCTCGGGGTCGTTGCGGTGACGGGCGTCATCGCCTGGTCGCGGATCCGGAACAAGGCGCTTCTTGTCGGCGCGGGCGCGGCCGGGCTGCTCCTGCTGATCTCCGTCGCCGGCATTTCCGAGCGACAGTCCGGCGGAGCCCATGAAGAGGGCATAGACGATTCCGCCATGGGCCGGCTGCACGCCTGGACCGCCGCATGGCGCATGGCCGTCGCCAGTCCGCATTCAGGGGTCGGCCTCGATAATTTCTACTACAATTACTATCTCTACTCAGACTTTTGGGACGGCAAGAACCATGCGGTCCACTCGACATGGTTCGGCGTTCTCGGGGAGACCGGCTTTATAGGCTTCGGGCTTTTCCTCTGGCTGACGACGGCGGCGCTCTCATCAGTCGCATCCTCGCGCAGAAGGCTGCGCAAGGGTGGGCATCCGGTGGCCCGGTCGGCAGCGGAGGGCCTTACTGCGGCGCTCGCCGGGTTCTGCGTCAGCGGCACCTTCCTGACCCAGGGCTTCACCTGGCCTCTTTACATCATGATCGGCATGGCGGCCGCGCTTGCGCGATGCGCTCAGGAAAACAGTCATAAGCAGTGAGTAATTCGAACATCTACATAAAAAATAAAATATTTTTTGTAATTATTCACATCACAATAGTGATAGACTTGGATGAGGGTATGGTTTCACAATGTTAAAAGGATTACATTTCAGGGCGGCTCTGTTTCTTGCGCTTTCCGCGCCGGCGACCGCGCAGGCCGCTAACGGCGCGCCCGAAGATCTCAGCAGCATCGACCTCGATCCTGCGATCCTCGACACCGTGGCCCGCCAATTGCCTGAACGGAGCGCCGTCGGCGCCGCGTTCCTCGACGCCGCCTATTCGCCGAACCTTTACCTCAGCGACGACGCGATGCTGGGCGTCACTTTCGTCTCCGAGGGCGCCGGATACCGAAACTCCCTCGGGTATTTCCGGTACGAGTCGGACGCCTTCGACGATCTCACCTTCAGCGACATCGATCTCGACGGGTCCGGCGTCGTCTCAACGGCTGAAATGAGCAGCCTGTCCGGCGTGAGCGAGGTGGATATCCTCTTCTCCAATTTCTCCGCTTACGGATCCGGGGGCGCTCTTTCAGCCGGCGACACGATTGTCATCGGCGGCGGAACGGCGAACACCGCCCCCGACGGATCGGCGTTGCTTGAGGGGGGAACGATCTTTCAGGCGGACGAAAACCTGGGCTTCTTCCTGAGCGCCGACGCCTGGAACGGATCGGGCGTCGACGGCTGGGACAATGGCGTCGAAGTCGACACCTTCTGGTCGCTGGACTTTCTGAATCCGGAAGCCGGCCCTGAGGCGAGCAGCGCCGACGCCCTGACTGCGTCGCGCCACTTCGCCGCCCTGAATGTCGCGGAAACCGGCGACATTATCATCGGGGTCGAGGATCTTTATCGCAACACCGGCGACAACGACTTCAACGACGCCGTCTTTATCGTGAACGCGACGCCGACCAACGCCCTGAACAACAGCCCGATCCCGACAGTCAGCGTTGCGCCCGGCCCGGGCGTCGGCGTCGCCGGCGTCATCGCTTCCTCGCTGGCTTTCGCTTTCGGGGCGATTACCCGCCGAAGCGCCCTGCCATGCGCGCCCGGGCGGCGGCCGGTCGATGCGTAGGGCGCTCGCCCGCCTGACCGGTCGACTTTCCGCAGGCGCCAGACAGGCGACGCTGTACGCCGCAGCAATCGCTTCGACGAAAGCGCTGGCGCTCCTCATGGCGCCGGTCTTCACCCATTATCTCAGCCCGGAAGATTACGGCCGCCTCGACATTCTGCAATCCCTCGCCGATCTTCTCTCTATTCTCATCGGGTTCGGCCTCGCCGACACGCTTTTCCGCTTCGCCGGCGGCGCGCGGACCGATTGCGAGAGAGACCGCGTCATCGGCGAGATTCTCGGCTTCGCACTCTTCACGACGGCGGCCTGCGTCCTTGTTCTGCAACTCGCAGCGCCTTTCATTCACGAGATCCTGCCGGGCGCGCACACGCTGCTGGACGTGCGCCTGATCCTGTTCAGCCTGTCGCTTTCCGCGCTCATTCTGGCGCCGATGGCCGCCCTGCGGCAGTCGGGGCGCGCCGGCCTCTATGCGGGGGCGACAATCGGCCGGGCGATTGTGCAGGCGGCGCTGGTCGCTCTGTTCCTTTCTTGGGGGCTCGGCGTGACCGGCGCTTTAACGGCGGGTCTCATCGCCGGCTCCTCACTATGCGTGCTGGTGTTCGCGCTGCAGGCCCGCAGGACCCCGGTCCGGGCGCCGAGCGCGCTCTCACGGCGCCTCGTCGTCTACGCCCTTCCCCTGATCTCCGTAGGTCTCGCAGGCTTCCTCATCCGCGGCGCCGAGAAATTCTTCCTCGCCGACGCCGTCGGTCCGTCCGCCCTCGCCGAATACGCACTGGCGACGAAAATCGCGCTCGCCGGTCTCATCTTCGTTCAGCCCTTCGAGATGTGGTACTTTGCGCGGCGATTCGTCATGCTGAACGAGCCGGACGGCGTCGTGAGATGCGCGCGCGCCGCGGGTGGCGGGGCCGCCGTCGCATTCGCCGCGGCGGGCGCCGCCGGCCTCGGCGGCGGCGCGTTCATCCTCCTCTTCACGCCCGAGAGCTATCACGGCGCGGTCATTTTCCTGCCCCTGCTGACAATGGCGGCCGCGGTTCATTCAACGACGGGTTTTTTCAACCTCGGGCTCTATGCGGGCGAGTCGACGCTGCGCCTGCTTCTACTGGAAAGCGCGGTCGCCGCCTGCGCCCTCGGCATCTACGCCTTCGCAATCGGGCGTTTCGGCCTCCTCGGCGCGGCGACGGGCGTGCTCGCCGTGACGATTATCCGGCTCGCTGCTGTTTTCTGCGCGGCGCAGGCGACACGCCCCCTTCCCTACGACATGCGCGCGGTCCTGTTGCGCACGGCGCCGGCATGCGCCGGATCGGTCGCGTCCTTCCTGATGCTGCGCATTTCAGGGCCGGCCCTCGCCGGTCTCGCGCCCGCCTTGGCGGGCGCGTGCCTCACCGTCGCGGCGGCGACGGCCGCGAACCCGGCCGCCCTCGATCGTGCAAGGGCGATGGGCGCCCGGCTCAGGTCGATATTCGGAGTGCGTCGCATCGCCGTCGGGGCTTCGCCGCCGCATGCGCCGAGCG
>CAZBOC010000027.1:0-2045 GCA_964493225.1 uncultured Caulobacterales bacterium
GCTCCGGCCGAGGCGGTCCATGCGGCGGGGCGGGCGGAGGCGTTCGGCGCGCCGACCGGACCGGTCGCCGTGGACGGCGCGGCGGTGATGACCCGGGTGCGCGCCGAACGCGACCGCTTCGTCGGCTTCGTGCTCGAAGCGATTGAGGGGTTCGACCAGTCCCATCTCGTCCGCGAGGCGGCGCAGTTCGAGGACGACCGCACGCTTCGGCTCGAAGGCGGCCGGCGCATTGAGGCCGATCGCGTCATTCTCGCCACTGGCTCGCGGCCCCACGTTCCCGCGCTCTTCGAGCCCGTGCGCGAGCGCACGATCGTCAATGACGACGTCTTCGACTGGACGGAGCTGCCGAAATCCGTCGCCGTTTTCGGCGGCGGCGTCATCGGGCTCGAACTCGGTCAGGCGCTCGCCCGGCTCGGCGTGCGCGTCCGCCTGATCAGCATCGGCGGCGCGGTCGGGCCGATTTCGGATCCGGTTCTGACGGCTTACGCCCGGGACGTTTTTAGAGCAGAATTCGACTGCTGTTTCGACGCGCGCGACATCGCGCTCGAACCGGTCGAGGGCGGCGCGCGCGTCTCTTATGTCGACCCCGAGACCGGACCGGTGACGGATGAGTTCGAGTGGATCCTCGCCGCGACGGGCCGGCGCGCCAATGTCGACGGGATAGGCCTTGAGAATACGAACGTCGCCCTGGACGGCCGCGGCGCGCCGGTCGTCGACGCCCAGACGATGCAGACGAGCGCCGGTCACATTTTCGTCGCCGGCGACGCGACGAACGACGTGCCGCTGCTCCATGAGGCCGCCGACGAAGGCCGCATCGCCGGCGAAAACGCGGCGCGCTATCCCGAGGTCTACAAGCGCCGGCGGCGCACGCCCCTCGGGATCGTCTTTTCCGATCCGCAGATCGCGATCGCCGGCCGCTCCTACATGTCTCTGGAAGAGGCGGGCGTCGATTTCGCCGTCGGCGAGGTCTCCTTCGAAGACCAGGGCCGGGCGCGCGTGATGCTGCGGAACAAGGGCCGCCTCAGGGTCTATGGCGAGGCGGGCGCCGGCTGTCTCCTGGGAGCAGAGATTTTCGGTCCCGAGGCGGAGCATCTCGGCCATCTGCTCGCATGGTCGATTGGCGCGCGCATGTCGGTAGAAGACGCTCTGAACCAGCCCTTTTACCACCCGGTGCTCGAAGAGGGATTGCGCACGGCCCTGCGCGATCTCCACGCCAAGCTCGGCATGGGCCCGCCGCCCCCGCTGCACTGCATCGACTGCGGCCCGGGCGGGTGAGGGGAGGAGCGCGTCCGCCTGGGAACGCTCAGGTCGGCTTGGCCACCATCAGCCAGGTCGCCGCGACGAGAGGGGCCGTGCTCGCCAGCCCCCAGGCCAACCAGCGCCTCGAAAGCGTTCGATATTCTTCGCCGGCGTCGTCGGCGGCGAAGTTTTTCGCCAGGCGCGCCTGTTTCACCTGGATCGGGACCAGTATCGCGAGCCAGAGCAGCCCCGAAACGGCGAACAGGATCTGGCTCCAGAGAAGCCACCCCTCTCCAAGCGGAAAGCCGGCTGAAATGGCCATGAAATAGCCGCCGCCCATGATCAGGGCCGCGCCCCATGCGGTCATCGACCAGTCGGTGTAGGTGACGAGCTTCTGGGCGAAGCTCAGAACTTCCGTGCGTCCGTCGCGATCGGCGAAGAATTTCCAGATCGCCGTCACGGTGATGTTGCCCATCAACATGACGACGCCGGTCACGTGCAGAAATTTCGCCACCTGATACATCATCGATGGTTGCAAGTCATCGCCGATCATTTCGACGAAAACAACATGAAGCCTCCTCACTGCGGGCGCGCGCAGTGGCCGCAAGGCGGGGCTGCGCCGGGGGTCGGGCCCGCGGCGGCATTCCAGTCGGCCGGCCCGCGCCGTCCTAGCCGCCTGCGCCGGCGCTCCCGCCCCGCGGCGGGCGGGCGCTGGGGAAAAGACCGGGGCGCGGCCCCGCGCGAATCGGTCATCATCGCGACGATGACCAGCGCCCACGCCATCGCCTTCGCCGACGCCGCCGATC
>CAZBOC010000027.1:2055-16016 GCA_964493225.1 uncultured Caulobacterales bacterium
TCGTGCCCTGCCGCTACCGCCCCTCGGCGAGACGGCCACCGGCCGCGCCTGGCGGTTGCGCGACGTCGACGCCCGTGCCGCGCTCGCGATCGCCCAGGAACATGATCTCGACTTCGCAGTGGCCCGGGTCCTCGCCGCAAGGGGCGTTACGGCCGCCGGCGCCGAGGCCTATCTCAACCCGTCGCTGCGCGAGGCGCTTCCCGATCCTTACGTCCTGACCGACATGCAGCGCGCGACCACGCGCATCGCCGCCGCCGTAATGAACGGAGAGGGCATCGGCGTTTTCGGCGATTATGACGTGGACGGAACGACTGCTTCCGCGATGCTCCATCTCTACTTCCGCGCCCTTGGGATCGCCGCGCCGGTCTATCTCCCGGACCGGGTCCTCGAGGGGTACGGACCTTCGCGCGAAGCGTTCCTAGCCCTGAAGGAAAAGGGCGCCGGGCTCGTCGTCACCGTCGATTGCGGCGCCGCGGCCCATGCCGCGATCGAGGAGGCGGCGCGCGAAGGGATCGACGTTGTCGTCATCGACCATCATCAGATGTCGGGCCCGCCGCCGGCCGGGGCGGCGGCGGTCGTCAATCCGAACCGGGCCGACGACGTTTCCGGGCTTGAAAACCTCTCCGCTGCGGGTGTCGCCTTCATGCTGACGGTCGCGGTGAACCGGGCCCTGAGGGAAGCCGGCCGCTTCGCCGCGGGACGCGAACCGAACCTCGTCCGGTATCTTGACCTCGCCGCCCTCGGTCTCGTGTGCGACGTTATGGAAATGCGCGGCCTCGCCCGGGTTCTCGTCTCCCAAGGGCTGAAGATTCTCGCCCGCAAAACCAATCCGGGGCTGGCGGCGCTCGGCGCGTTGGCCGGGGTCAGAGCGAAACCGTCCGCGTACGACCTTGGGTTTCTGCTCGGTCCGCGGATCAACGCCGCCGGACGCATCGGCCACGCCCGCCTCGCATTCGACCTCCTGACGACGGAGGACGTCGCGCGCCGCGAAAGCCTTGCTGAAAAGCTTAACGCCCTGAACGCCGAGCGCCAGGAGATTGAGGCCGCCGTTCAGGCGAGCGCGGTCGAACAGATCGAACGCCGGGGGCTTGCGAAAGAGCCGGTGATCGTCGTCGCAGGGGAGGGCTGGCACCCGGGCGTCGTCGGCGTCGTCGCCGGCCGGCTGAAGGAAAAATACGACCGCCCCGCCGTCGTCATCGGCATCCTGGACGGAGTCGGCAAAGGCTCCGGCCGTTCGATCGCCGGCGTCGACCTCGGTGCGGCGGTTGCGGCGGCGCGGACAGACGGCGTCCTCGCGGCCGGCGGCGGCCATGCCATGGCGGCGGGCCTCACCGTCGCGCCGGAGAGGATAGAGGAGTTTTCCGTCCGCCTTCGCGAGCGGCTCGGCGGGGCCGTCTCGGCGGCGCTCGCTGATCGGAAAACCTGGATCGACGGCGTTCTCGGGGCCAGCGCCGTATCGGCAACGCTCGCGAAACGGATCGATGCGGCGGGCCCCTTCGGTCCGGGCAATCCGGAGCCCGTATTCGTTGTCTGCGATGTCGCCGTCGAAGGCGCGCGCATCGTCGGCAAGGGGCATGTCGCCTGCACGCTCAAGTCGCTTTCCGGCGAGCCCGTAAGGGCGATCGCGTTCAGGGCGGAAGGCGACCGGCTGGGCGACGTCTTGCTTTCCGGCCGCAGGCTCCACGTGGCGGGGAGAATCAAGGCGGACGACTGGCGCGGCGCCGGCGCGGGACAGCTGCACCTCGTCGACGCGGCATTTGCGCCCTGAACGGTCCGGCCATGGGCAAGGGGGTTGCGCTCTCTACGCGTCATCGCATATACGCTCCACTTCGTCAGGAATGGCGATGAGCGCGGGCCCTTCGTCTATCGGTTAGGACGTCAGGTTTTCAACCTGAAAAGAGGGGTTCGATTCCCCTAGGGCCTGCCATCCCGCCTCGCATTCTGAGGCCGGAGAATTTGCGCGATTATCGCGGCGAACCCTTCTGAAACAGGCGAAGGACGGGTGTCCATTTTCCTGGGCGCCGCCGGCCCCCAAACGGGGGTCCTTTTGCGCCTTGACCCGAAGCGCGAAGCGCTCACCCTCTGTTCTCCAGCGCCAAAGCCCCAATTGCGCGAAAGCCGCTGCGTCGCTGAAAACCGCCTGCGGTTTGTTTCGGGATGGCGCTTCCTGAGGACGCGAAAGATTGATTTGGGCGGAAAATTAATGTTCTATTAACCCTTGCACCGGGATTTGACCGATAGCGGGGTTTTTTATGCGTGTTTTGGCCAGCATCTGCGCGGCGTTCGTTTTGACTTGCGCGCCTGTTCATACTGCGGCGGCGGAGCGCCTCATCACAAAGGAGGCGATTTCCGAGACCCTCGAAATGCAGGGTTATTCCGTTCGCGACTTTCAGCCCAACATGATCGCCGTCGAGGTCGGTGACGTGACGGTTCTGGTGGGCGTTTTCGGGTCGGACGGCGACATTTCCTACTTCACCTATCTAAACCAGATCTCCCTCAATCAGGTCAGCCACGAATTCCTCAGCCGTTTCAATAGCGAAGTGAAATTCGGTCGCGCTTACATCGATCGGGACGGAGATGTGGCGATCCAGATGGACCGCAACGCCGCGGGGGGCGTATCGTTGAAGAATATCGAATCGGACTTCGATGTTTTTCTCCTATTGGTGTCCAAATTCCTCTCCGACATCGATCGCGGCGGGTCTGTCTGAACCTGAAAATTCTCCGGAAGACCGGCGTGTTTTCGTAAGCGAGACGAGGCGGTCAGCGCAGTTGCGCAACTTGCTGGAGAAAAGGGAAGACGAACCAGACAAATTCATGCACAATATTGCGCCTGACTGAGCGTATTATGCTCCGTTCAAATTAGCGCAACGGCGCAAGCTGCTTTTCGACCCCAACAATGGTTGGCCTTGTCGAAACCGGCCGATGCGCCAGGACAAGAGCGCCGATGGGCGCGATGGGGGTCCGATAGATGGCTGAGCGTTCGGAAGACGCGGGGAAAGGCGGCGCGAATGGAAACGCGGCGGAAGAAAGTTTCAAAGTTCGCGGCGTCGTAAAATGGTTCGATCCCGGCAAGGGATACGGCTTTATCGTCAATGACGACGGCGCCGGCGACATTCTGATCCATTCATCCTGCCTGCGCGACGCAGGCCGGTCCACCGCCCGCGAAGGCGCCACTGTCGAGTGCGAGGTCGTGCGTCGACCGAAAGGTCTTCAGGCTCTCCGGGTCCTCGAAATCGACGACAGCACGGCCACGGCGCTGACGCCTGTTCAGCCCGCCATCAGTCAGACCCCCGCCGGCGATTTCGTGCGCGCGAGCGTCAAATGGTTCAATCGCGCCAAGGGGTTCGGCTTTCTTACGCGAGGCGAGGGCACTGACGACATCTTCGTTCATATGGAGACGCTGCGCCGCTGCGGGATCGGCGAACTCGTGCAGGGCGACCGGGTCCAGGTCTCCTTCGCCGCCGGCTCAAAAGGCCTGCTGGCGATTGATTTGCGGCCAGACCAGGAAAATTGACCTGTCGAAGCGCGTGCGCGTCCGGCGCGGCGAAGTTACGGACGCGGCCAATTCCGGGATCGCCGATTTCGTCTGCGCGCGCGGGATGCTTTGAAGCGGGTTTTTTTTATGAGGCCCGGTTTGCAAAGGCGCGGGGGCCGATCTAAAGAGGGCAATTCACGGGGCGTAGCGCAGTCTGGTAGCGCATCTGGTTTGGGACCAGAGGGTCGCAAGTTCGAATCTTGCCGCCCCGACCACGATGTTAATCGGCGTGTCGGCGCTCCACGCCGACAGCAGGAGTTTCGGGCGGCGATCATGCTGGCGCGTATTTTTCAACCGTCGAAAACGGCCATGCAGTCGGGCAAGGCCAACACGGCGAAATGGGTGCTGGAATTCGAAGCCGAGGCGGCGCGGCGCGTTGATCCGCTGATGGGCTGGACCAGCGGCGCGGACACGCGCGCGGGCCAGGTCCGACTGACCTTCGACACGCGTGAGGCCGCTGTCGCCTTCGCCGAGGCCCGTTCGATCCCCTATCAAGTCATCGCGAGCCACGCGCCGGCGCCGGTCGCAAAGGCTTATGCGGATAATTTCGCCTTCAGGCGGCGTAAACCGTGGACGCATTGATCATCGCCGATCGTGTTTCGTCCTCCGGCCCCGTAGCTCAACTGGATAGAGCAATTGACTTCTAATCAATAGGTTCCAGGTTCGAGTCCTGGCGGGGTCGCCAAACCTTCCATTTTCCATTCCGGAGACATGGGTGACAGGATGTTCCGGAGAGATGGGTTACAGATTTGCTCCGAACGGGTTGTTGATGGTCTGCGGGGCCCCCCGGCGTTTGCAGCGGACTGTCCGTCGGGTGCGCCCGACGGCCTGTTTGGGGGAGGCCTGCGTGTCCCCGCGCGGATCAAATCTCCGGCAGGGGCTCTTCCTCGACATCGCCCGCAGGCGCCGCGAGCTCGAGGGCGATCTCCATGTCGCGCCCGCCTGGGGCTAGGTCGACCTCGCGCTGCCGGAAGCCGGCCTTGGCGACGCGCGCCTTCACTGGGCTGAGGATCTCGACGGTGCAGGGCGTCACGCATGAGCCGTAGCCGTCGATCGAGACCTTTGCGCCCGCAGGCGTCGTCGTGATGCGCATGAGGCCGTCCGAGGAGGCGCACCCGCTCGCTGCGACGACGGCCAGCGCCGCAGGGCGCAATCGCGAATTCGCGCTGCGCCTCGACAATCGACGCCTCTCCGCATCCGGTGCTTTCATCCGCCAGTTCATTGTCTCTCTCCCGCCGAATAGGCGCGGCGAATTCGGCGGCTTAGGCCTGCGCCGCATGAAGGGCGGAAAACGCCGCCTCCAGATCGTTGGTCATGTCGTCGAAATCTTCAAGTCCTGCGTGGAATCGCAGGACCGGGCCGGCCGCCGTCCACGTCGTGGCGGTGCGATTTCGCTCGGGACGGACATGGATGCAAAGGCTCTCATAGCCGCCCCAGGAAAATCCCATGCCGAAAAGCCTCAGCGCATTGAAGAACGCCTTCAGCGCCGATTGCTCCACGGGTTTCAGGACGACCGCGAAAAGTCCGGTCGCGCCGGTGAAATCACGCTTCCAGATATTGTGGCCGGGGCACTGCTTGAGCGCCGGATGAATGACGCGGTCGACCTCCGGGCGCTTGGCCAGCCATTTGGCGAGCCTGATCGCATTGTCCTCGTGGACCGGCAGGCGCGCGGAAAGCGTGCGCAAGCCCCTCAGCGCGAGCCAGGCGTCGTCCGAGGATACGTTTGATCCGAGCTGCAGCAACGCATGGAAAATCGAGCGGGCCGTCGCCTCGTCGCCGCTCGTTATGGAGCCCAGAAGGCAGTCGGCGTGACCGACAATGTACTTCGTCGCCGCCTGAACGCTGACATGCGCGCCGAGCGAGATGGGCTTCAGGTGGTATCCCGCCGACCAGGTGTTGTCGACGACGAGCTTCGCGCCCGCGTCCCGCGCGACGCGCGCGAGCGCGGGCAGGTCCTGGACCTCGAAGGTCAGGGAGCCGGGACTCTCGGCAAAGATCACCCTCGTCCGCGGCGTGACGAGTTCGCCGACGCCGTCCCCGAGAAGGGGGTCGTAGTAGATCGTCCGTACACCGAAACGCGCGAGGAGACGATCGCAGAATTTCCGCGTCGGATCATAGACGCTGTCCGTCATCAGAACCTCGTCGCCGGCTTCGACGAAGGCGAGGATCGAGGCGGTGCAGGCTTGGAGTCCGGACGAAGCAAGGCGCGTTTCGAAGCCGCCCTCCAGGATGCTGATGGCCTCTTCAAGCGCGCGATGGTTCGCCGTGCCGAGCCTGCCATAGCTGATGGACTTCCCCCCCTCGACGAAATCGTCGTAACTGGGGAAAAGAAAGGTCGAGGCCCGCTCCACGCCGTGATTAACCGGATGCGCCGGTCTTCGATAAGGGCGGCCGGCGCCAATCAGTTTAGTCTTCTCTCTCATTGGGAAGCCTTCCCGTCGGCGGTGGCGGGCGCGAGACGTTCAACGACGCCGCGTCGCTGGTCGAACACTGTAAAGCCGAATTTCTGGTAAAGCGGCAGAGCCGCCGGATGGTCAAGGCTGCAAGTCTCCAGGGTGAGACGATCCGGCGCGAGCGACCAGGCGAGATCAATCGCGTGGGCGAGGAAGTATCTTCCGAAACCAAGGCCCACGAAATCGGGGACGAGACCGAAAAATTTCAGCTCGATCTCCTGTCCGGCTCTCGCGTCAATCTCCGCGAGCCCCGCCGGAACGCCGTCCACATAGAGAACATAAAGGAAAACCCGCTTGTCGTGAATGATGCTCAGAAGATCCCCGTCCGATATCGTGCGCCGGCTGATCCAGTTATGGGGAGCGCCGACATGGTCATAGAGATAGCGATAAAAGTGCGCCGGCGCCGCTTCGGCCCGCAAAATCGCGACCTTGCCGCGCGGCGCGCCGGGCGGCGTGAACGCCGGGCGCGAGCGCTGCTCGAGATAGGTGATCACGACCTCGACTTTCTCCATCAGAACCGCCGCGCCGCTTTGCTGACCGGCGCCGCGACGACGGGAAACGCCTCGGGGTCGTTAGTCTCGCGTCCCCATTCGGCCCAGGAGCCGTCATAAAGGCGCCAGTTCGCGCGGCCGAGATGACAAAGGGCGAGGGCAAGGGTGGCTGCGGCGACGCCGGAACCGCATGTCAGGAAGGCCGTTTCCCCGGCGAGCCCCGCCGTCCGGAGGATCCGCTCCAGGTCGTCCCGGCCTTTCAGTTCGCCGGCGTCGCTCAACAGGCTCGCCGCCGGGATCGAGACAGCCCCCGGGATGGCGCCGGCGCGCAGGCCCGGCCGGGGCTCGCGCGCCCGCCCTTCAAAGCGCTCGCGCGGTCGCGCGTCGAGGATGACCGCGCCGGGGTCTCGCCGCCGCACAGCCTCGGCGTCAGCAACGAGCGCCGGATTGGGGCGCGCGGCATAATTGCGAGGGGCGCGCTCGGCCTCGCCCGAAGCGACCGGCCCCCCGCATCGCAGCCAGGCCGGCAGCCCGCCGTTCAGAACCGCGACCTTCTCGTGCCCCATGGCGCGGAAAGTCCACCAGACGCGCGGGGCGGACGTCAGCCCGTCCTGGTCGTAGACGATCACGAGGTCGCGTTCGCTGATCCCTAGGGCCCCCGCTTGCTGCTCGAAAAGGTCGGGCGGCGGAACCATGTGGGGCAGGGGCGAGGCCCCGTCTGCGATCTCGTCAATGTCGAAGAAGACCGCGCCCGGAATATGCGCGTCCTTGAAACTGCGCCGCGCGGGGCCGGCGCCGCCGGCAAGGCGCCACGTTCCGTCGACGATGCAAACGTGCGCATCATCGACATGCGCGCGCAGCGCGTCGACCGATATCAGGGGATCGGCAAGTTCCATCGCCTTGTGTTTACGCCATCCAGGGCGGGACTGGCAGGTCCTTTGATCGCAAAAATTCCGGGTTGAAGATCTTGGATGCGTAGCGATTCCCGTAATCGCAAAGGATCGTGACGATCGTGCGGCCCGGTCCCATGTCGCGGGCGAGCTTCATTGCGCCGGCGATGTTGACGCCGGCCGATCCGCCGAGACACATGCCCTCCTCCCGCACGAGCTTGAAGACGACGTCGAGCGCTTCGGCGTCGCTGACGCGATAAGCGTCGTCAAAGGCGACGCCTTCGAGATTGGCCGTGACGCGGCCCTGACCGATCCCTTCGGTGATCGACGAGCCTTCGCCTTCGAGGACGCCGTCCTTGACCCAGCTGTAGAGCTTTGCGCCCATCGGATCGGTGAGAACGCAGCGCACGTCTTTGTCGCGCTCCTTCAGGGCGAGGGTGACGCCTGCGAGCGTGCCGCCGGAGCCGACCGCGCAGGTGAAGGCGTCGACTTTTCCGTCCGTCTGCGTCCAGATTTCCGGGCCCGTCGTGCGGTAATGCATGTCGCGGTTGGCGGTGTTGTCGAATTGATTGGCCCACAGAGCGCCGTTAGGCTCTGTCTTTTTCAATTCCTCGGCGAGCGCGCCGGAGTAGCGGACATAGTTTTTCGGATCCGCATACGGAACGGCGTCGACTTCGATCAGCTCCGCCCCGAGGATGCGGATCGCTTCCTTCTTTTCCTCCGTCTGCGTGCGGGGAATGACGATTTTCACCCGATAGCCGAGCCGCGCGCCGACCATCGCAAGCCCGATCCCGGTGTTTCCCGCCGTGCCTTCGACGATGACGCCGCCGGGACGCAGAAGCCCTCGTTCTTCCGCATCGCGAATAATTCCGAGCGCGGCGCGGTCCTTCACCGACTGGCCGGGATTGAGAAATTCCGCCTTTCCGAGAATGGTGCAGCCGGTCTCTTCCGAGGCTCGCTTCAGCCTGATCAGGGGCGTGTCGCCAATAGCGGAAAGCACGGATTCGTGAACGGTCATTGTCTGGCGGTCCTTTCCGCGCTTGTCGCAGTCTCGACGCAATCCCCGAGTATCTAGAGCGCAGAGGAGCGCCTATCAACTGGCGCGCCCGCGATATGGCTGTAGATTTATCCGCCGGTTTTAGAGAGCATGCGGGCGCGTTAAGAAAACCTAATCCCGCTGGCGCGGCCGCTGGAGATGCGAAACGATGATGATGACGAGGCTGGCTCTTGCGGTTCTCATGACGGTTTCCGGCGCCGACCAGGACGGGCGCGGCTCCGGCGCGGCGGCGCGCGCGGTCGAGCCGCAGATTTCCGCCGCCGAGGTCATCGCAGTTTATCCGCATGATGAAGACGCGTTCACCCAGGGCCTGTTCTTCGCCGACGGGCGCCTGTACGAGAGCACCGGCCTCGTCGGGCGTTCATCCCTTAGACAGGTGAACATCAGGACCGGGGCGGCGGTGAAAAGCCGGCCGCTTCCGGCCGACGTCTTCGGCGAGGGGTCGACAGTTGTCGGCGACAGGATCGTCAGTCTGACCTGGCGGGCCGGAAAAGGCTTCGTACACGATCTGTCTTCCCTGGAAACAGTGCGCGAGTTTCCCATCGAGGGCGAGGGATGGGGGCTGACCTATGACGGCCGGCGGCTGATCATGAGCGACGGAACGGCGCGGTTGCGGTTTCTGGACCCTGCGAGCTTTGAAGAAACGGGCGGGCTCGACGTGACCCTCGCCGGACGGTCGCTCGACAATCTGAACGAACTGGAGTGGGTCGAAGGGGAGATTTTCGCCAATATCTGGATGACGGACTGGATCGCGCGCATCGACCCGGAAACGGGGGCCGTTTCGGGTCTGATCGACGTCGGCGCCCTGAACCCTGCGGCCGGGCGGCGGGCGGCGGGGGACAGGGTCGCGAACGGCATCGCTTACGAACCGACGTCCAAGCGCCTGTTCGTCACCGGCAAAAACTGGCCGTCTTTGTACGAAATAAAGACGCCTTCAGCGGCGCCACCCGAAAACTGACCGCGCCGCGCCGCGACTGGCGCTCACACCCGCCGCTATCGCGAAATCGCCAGCTGCATGACGTCGGTCGTGCGCGCGCGAAAGCCCGCTTCGCAATAGGAAAGGTAGTACCGCCAGAGCTTCTTGAAGCGGTCGTCGAAGCCCATGGCCGCGATTTCGTCCCACGCGCCGAGAAAACGCCGGCGCCATTCGCCAAGCGTCCGCGCGTAATCCTCGCCGAATTCCGAGGCGTCCCGCCAGTTAAGGCCGGCCCTCTCAATCTGCCGGCGCAGGGCCCCGGGGCTCGGCAAGACGCCGCCCGGAAAGATGTAGCGCTGAATGAAATCCGGCGAACTGAGGTAATGCTCGAAAAAGCGGTCCGCGATGGTGATGATCTGCAGGCCGGCGACGCCGCCCGGCTTCAGGCAGTCGCGCACCTTCGCGAAATATTGTGGCCAGTACTCCCTGCCGACGGCCTCGAACATCTCGATGGACGCGACCTTGTCATACTGTCCGTCGACGTCGCGATAGTCCTGGAGGCGGAATTCGACCCTGTCGGCGAGACCCTCGCGGTGGATGCGTTCACGCGCGAACTCCAGCTGCGCTTCTGAAATCGTCAGCCCCGTGACTTTCGCGCCGACGTCCTTTGCGGCGAACTCGGCGAAACCGCCCCACCCCGAGCCGATCTCGAGAACGGTTTCTCCGGGCTTCAGATCCATGGCCTGGGCCAGCGTGCGATATTTGTTCGCCTGCGCCTCGGCAAGATCCGCGCCGGGCGAGGGAAAACGCGCCGACGAGTAGGTCATCGTCCGGTCAAGCCAGCGCTCGTAGAACTGATTGCCGAGATCATAATGGGCCGTAATGTTCCGCTTCGATCCCCTGCGGGTGTTGCGGTTCATCGAATGGCGCAGGCGATCGATCCACTGGGCGAACGGCGCGGCCTCGAACGCTTCGGCGATGTTGTCCGCGTTGACGGCGAAAATGTAAAGACAGTCCGCGAGATCAGGCGTCTCCCATTGCCCGTCCGCGAAGCTCTCAAAAAAACCGACGTCGCCGCCGAAGATCACGCGGCGAGCGAAATCAAAATCGCGCACGACGATGACCCCTTCGACCGGCGCCCTCCGCTCGCCTTCGAATCTCAGGCGGCGCCCGTCAGGCAGAACGAAGGTCAGCACCCCAACTTTCAGCCGAAGCGCGATGCGTCCGGCGAGACCGAAAAAGAACGGAAGCCCGCGGAAAACCGCGCCGTAATTCTCCTTCGTGACGCGGACCGGCGCGGCCGGAGAGGATTGTTGCGTATCTGACTTCATGGTCGCTGGAAGCGTATCAATTCCTTTTGATGGTTTCAAAGGCCTCAAGCGCCCGCGCCCGCGCGCTCATATGATCGACAATCGGACGCGGATAGCTTTGACCGAGATCAACGCCCGCCGCGTCGAGTGATTGCTGCGGCGCCTCCCAGGGTTTTTGCAGGTGCTTCTTCTCCAACTGCGACAGTTCCGGCGCGTAACGGCGCGTGTAGGCGCCCTCGGGATCGAATTTCTCGCCCTGGGTGATGGGATTGAAGATCCGGAAATAGGGGGCCGCGTCCGCCCCGCACCCCGCCACCCATTGCCAGCTCGCCGCGTTGCTGGCCGGGTCGGCGTCGACCAGCGTATCCCAGAACCATTGCTCGCCCGCGCGCCACGGGATCAACAGGTGCTTCACGAGAAAGCTGGCGACGATCATTCGTACACGATTGTGCATCCAGCCGGTGCGCCAGAGCTGGCGCATGCCGGCGTCGACAATGGGATAACCCGTCTCGCCCCGGCGCCACGCCCGCAACGCCTCGTCGTCTTCGCGCCAGGGGAAATCATCAAATTCCTTGCGGATCGGCTCCGCGTTCAAATTCGCGTTATGGTAGAGCTGGACATAGGAAAATTCCCGCCAGGCGATTTCCGAGAGGAACGTCGTCGCGGAGCCGTCGTCGCTCGGGCCAGTGGCCATCCGTTCCCGGACCGCCGTCCAGACCTGCAACGGACTCAGTTCCCCGAAGGCGAGGTGCGGCGACAGGCGAGAGGTTCCGTCAAGATCGGGTCGGTTTCGCTGGTCCGAATATGAAGCGACCGGGCCATTGAGAAACGCGTCCAGCCGATGGTGCGCGCCGTCTTCCCCGGGCCGCCAGACGTCCGCGAATTCGTGCGCCCAGTCAGGGGCGGTCGGCTGCAGTCGCCACGAGGCGAGATCGTCGCACGGCGGCGGATTTCGCAGGCCGGCGATTTTCTCCGGCGCCTGCGCCGGATCGGGGCGCGCGGGTCCGACTTCCTGAAGGGCGCGCCAGAACGGCGTGAAAACCCGATAAGGCCCGCCGGACGAGGTTTTCAACTCCCAGGGCTCGCGAAGCAGGGCGCCGTTGAACGACCTTACTTCAAGGCCTTGTTCTTCAAGACTTTTCTTTAACGCAGCGTCAACTTTTACATGCTGCGCCGCATAGCGGCGATTCCAGTACGCGCCGCGCGCGCCGATCTGTTTAGCAAAGGCGGTCAGTTCAGCCGCGCTGTCGCCGCGTCGCAGCGTGAGCGCGGCCCCCCTGTCGCCGAGGGACTTTGCAAGCTCCCGAAGGGACCGGTGAAGCCACCAGCGGGCCGCGCCGCCCGGCGCCAGCGGATCGTCCTCGTCGAGAATGAAGACGGGCGCGACGGGCGCGCCGGTCTCGCATGCAGCCGCAAGGGCCGGGTTGTCGCGCAGGCGCAAATCCCGCCGCATCCAAACGATAATTGGTTTTTCATCCATGTCGCGCTATACGCATTGCGGGAGAGGCCGGATCGTGGGCGCATCTGCGGTGCGGCCGAGCGCGCAAGGGTTGGTTCATGACGCTTGAAAGTCTCCTGTCGTCGACGGGCCTCGGCGAGTTGGTCGATCAGGATTTTTTTGTCGCGCAGGTGATGCTGCTCGCCGGCAGCCTCGTCGCGTTCGTGTTCTCGTTCGGCCTTTGCGTGATTGCGTTCCGGGCGGCCGCGACGGCGCGGAACGCGCGGCGGGATGCGGAGCAATTTCATCAATCTGCAGAAAATCTCGCCGCTGAAGTCCGTTCGTTGACAGCGCAGCTGGAGCGCAGGCTGGCCGGCGAATCAGCGCGGCGCGCCGACGCGCCGGAGGCGCGGGCGGCGGGCTGCGCGCCCGCTACGCTCCGTCTCGACGCGGCCGAACCTTCCGGCGAAAGCGACTGCGACGAAACGACCCGCGCGACCGGAATGGGCGGCGCTTCGGCCTGCGGCGAGACCGAAGCCGCGCGCGACACGGCGGGGCCGTTGCTGCTCGGAGAGGAACGCGAGGCCGGCGACCGGCGCGCGGACGGCCACGCCCGGAACCGGCAGGCGGTAGAGGCCGACCGGGACAGCGCCCGCGCGAATGCGTTGTCGTTCGTAGACGGCGACGAGGACGTCTTGAATGAACCGGCCGACCTCTCCACGACCGGCTTCGTGGGCGCGCCGCGCAGCGGGCCTGTTCTCCGCGAGGGGCAGGCCGGCGCAAGGCCGAGGCCTTCCGCGGCGCTCGGCAGTCTTCTGCGGCGGCGGCGGTCCTGATCCAGCAGTCCATTGCGGCTTGCGCCCGGCGAAGCGCGCGGTTCGATGCGCCGTCCGCCTGCATGCGCGGTCTTTGGCGCAACGCTCTGCGCCGCGCGCGGCGTTGCGCGCGTCGGCTTGGCTTCTCACACCGACTCGGCGAGGAACGAGAGCTGCTCGATCATCGCGTCGCGCTCGGTTTTGTTTTCATCGACGAGGCGCGTCGGGTAATCGCCTGTGAAGCAGTGATCGGTGAAGGCCGGGGCTTCGTCGTCGCGCGGGCCTTTGCCCATGGCCACGTAAAGGCCCTCAAGCGAGAGAAAGGCGAGGCTGTCGCATCCGATCTCGCTGCGCATCTCCTCGACGGATCTTCCGTGGGCGTATAGCTGGTCGGCCGTGGGCAGATTGATGCCGTAGAAATCCGGGTAAACGATCGGCGGACAGGCCACGCGCAGGTGCACCTCGCGCGCGCCGGCCTCGCGCATCATCTCGGTGATCTTGCGCGACGTCGTTCCGCGCACGACCGAATCGTCCACGAGAACGACCCGTTTCCCCTCGATGACGCCGCGATTGGGCGCATGTTTGCGCTTGACCCCGGCCTCGCGGATTTTCTGCTGCGGCTCGATGAAGGTGCGCCCGACGAAGTGCGACCGGATGAGCGCCATCTCATAGGGCAGCTTTGATTTCTGCGCATAGCCGATCGCGGCGGCGACGCCGCTGTCCGGGATCGGCGAGACGAGGTCGGCTTCCGGGCACGGCGCCTCTCTGGCGAGATGCTTGCCGAGCTTCTTGCGCAGCAGGTAGACGCTCTTGCCGTCGACGATCGAGTTGGGCTTGGCGAAATAGATGAGTTCGAAAATACAGGGGCGCGCGGCCGCGGGTTCGGGGAAGACCTGGCGGCTTTCAACCGATCCCTCCGGAGAGCAGATCACCACTTCTCCCGGACGCACGTCGCGGACGAACTTGGCGCCGATGAGGTCGAGGGCGCAGGTCTCCGAAGCGAGAATGGGGCTTCCGTCCAGATCGCCGAGGATCAGCGGGCGGCCGGAGACGACG